>NZ_JBFUAZ010000285.1:0-5133 GCF_056406035.1 Polaromonas sp. P1_E1_2
AACCAGTACAGCGCGGCCATATCGCTGGGCACCAAGAACCCGGGCTTCCCGGTCACAGGCGCCAACCTCGTGTATGAAGTCCACGTCTACCTTGATGCCTTCGGCAACGGTGCCTCTTTCGATTACGACACGGAAGTCGCCAAGAACTACAGCGCGGGTTTTGGTGTCGGCCCTATCAAGGCTTCCACGGGCATGGACCGCCTGAAGATTGCGGCCGACTGGGTACAGGCCCGGGGCGCGAAGCTGGCGCTCACCGAGATCGGCATGCCGATTGACGACACGCGGTGGCAAACCATGTTTGCCCAGGCCGTCAACTATGCGCGCCAGGTCAACTGCGAGGTCTATAGCTGGATGGGCGGCAACCACTGGCCCATCCACAACTACGCCATCAACCATGTGCCGGGCTGGCACCAGAACCGCACGCTCGAGCCGCTGGTCTCGGGGCCGATGAAGGCTGCGGTGGGTATTGTGCAGGCCACCGTGTACGACGACGGTCCTGGCTATTCACCCGCCGGCGCGCCGCTGACGTTCACGGTTTATGCCCGCGGCAATCTGGCACAACCCGTGACGTTGACCGTGGCCTCCAACAACGGAGGCACGCTGAGCAAGTCCAGCCTTGTCATTCCTGCGGGGGCCAACGGCCAGGACACCTTTACCTTCACGCCGGCAGCCAATCGGGTGGCTACGCTGACCTATACCAGCGGCGGCCAGCTGTCGGGCCAGGTGCCGCCGCCGCGCAAGGTGTTCTCGCTGACCGATCCGGTGGCCTACGCTGCTACCAGCCTGGCCGATGCCGCGCTGGCCATCATCGCGAAATACAACGCCTGCAAATGGGACATGACCCACGGCTACACCGACTACCTGCTGGGTGCGCCCGCCGCGGCCGGGCAGGCGGTGCGCGCGGTGTCGGATTCGGGTTACGGCTCCAGCCCCGGCAATGCCATGGAGATGATCAACTGGATCAACAGGGACGGCCCCAACATGGGCACGATGGCGCCGCCGGTGATGCGCGTCAACGCTGGCGGCAAAAAGTATTCGGACCACAGTGTTTACGACACGGCGGGCTTCTGGTGCAAAAAATCAGTGCCAATGGCCGGCATCCAGCCCAATCCGAAAAACCGCGTGCCCTACAACATTGAAGATCCCCATTTCGCCCTTGCCGCGGTCAGTGTTCCGGGGGCAATCAATACCGGCGTGGTTTTCCAGGCCTCAAAGACCGAGACGCTCTACACCTCGGACCTGGGTTTCACCAACAGCCAGCCGTATGCCAAATGGGTGGACTCGGCGGGGCAGACCGTGCAGCTGACCAGCGCCACGAAACTCCCAGCGGGTGTGCCTGCCGTGATGGCGCTCACCTCTGCACCCGGTGCGCAGAGGCTGCGTATCAATTCGGTGCAGGCGGGCACCGCCAGTGCCACGCTGGCGCCGGGTGTGTGCAGCCAGATGCTGATCGGCTGGGGTTATCTCAGCTACTATCCGCGCGGCAGTTTCAGGGGACACATTTACGCCGTCATCGCGGGCAAAGGCGCCCCCACCGTGCCCGAGCTGGCCGTGCTGGAAAAATACCTGGCCTCCGTGGCCGGCGTCACGCTGCCATAGGCCGGCGGCGAAGTGCTGGCGCTATTCGACCTTGGCACCCGAGGCCTTCACGACCTCGGCCATGCGCTTGTAGTCCACTGCCAGCAGCTTGGCAAAGTCGGCGTTGCTCAGGGCCAGGGGCTCGATGCCCTGCTTGTCCAGGCGCTCAAGGATGACGGGGTCCTTGAGCAGTTTCGCGATGGCCGCGTTGACACGGTTGACGTCGGCTGCGGGTGTGCCGGCAGGGCCCAGCAGGCCAAACCACGAGTCAAACTGGTAGCCCGGCAAGCCGCTTTCGGCGATGGTGGGGACTTCGGGCAGGTATCTGGAACGCTTGGGTGAGGTCACGCCGATCAACCGGATGCGGCTGTCCTTGGCGAAAGCCAGCGCACCAATGCTGGCGGCAATCACGGCCTGTGCACGGCCCGAGATCACTTCATTGATGGCTTCGCCCGTGGCTTTGAGCGGCACATGCACCACGTCGATGCCGGCCAGGCCGTTGAAATACGCCATGGAAAGATGCGTGGCGCTGCCAACGCCTGCCGTCGCGTAGTTCATCTTGCCCGGGTTGGCCTTGGCGTAGCGGATGTATTCGGCCGCGGTTTTGGCGGGCACCTCGGGGTGGATCATCAGCACGTAGTCGGCCGTGCCGATATGCGCCATGGGCGTAAAGTCTTTTTGCGGGTCGTAGGCGAGTTTGGTGTAGAGCGTACCGGCGATGTTGTGGCTGGCGGCCGCCAGCACCATCGCACCGCTGTCGGGCGGGGACTTGGCGACATAACCCGTGCCCACGGTGCCGCCCGCGCCGGGACGGTTTTCCACAATCACGGTTTGGCCCAGTGCAAGGCCGAGCTCGGTGGAGATGGACCGGGCCAGGATGTCCTGCACGCCGCCCGGTGCAAAAGGCACCACGATGCGCGCGATTTTGGGGTTGGCCTGCGCCAGTGCGCTGCCTGCGGTCAGTGCCAGGCTGGTGCCCAGGAAATCTCTGCGTTGCATCATGTGTTCTTTCGGGTGAGGTAGGGGTGCAGTGGTCAGTTCAGGACGGGCTCACGACGGATTTATGCAGAGCTCGTCGGCCAGGCGGCGCATGAAGCGCTCGCACCAGGCCAGTTGCTCCAGCGTGACCCATTCGTTCGGCTGGTGTGCCTGCGCGATATGGCCGGGGCCGCACACGATGGTCGGCACACCGGCCTGGTGGAACAACGCAGCTTCCGTGCCAAAGGAAACCTTGCCGGCGCCCGAGTTGGCATCTACATCCGCGCACCTGAAGCACAACTGGGCGATTTCGCTGTCGGCTTCCGTCGCAAAACCGGGCAGCACCGAATTGAGTTTGTGGGTGATGCCGGTGTCAGCCGCCACCGCCTGCATGGCCGGCACCAGGCTGTCGGCAAAAGCTCTGGCTTCGTTGAACAGTGCATCGGGCGAATTCATGTGATGGTGGCGGATCTCCCAGGTCACATCGCAGTCGCGCGGGATGATGTTGAGCGCGGTGCCGCCGGCAATCACCCCGGTGTGGATGGTGGTATGCGGCACGTCGTAGATCGGGTCAAACGGGCCTTCCTTGACCAGTCGCCTGTGCATGGTCTTGAGGTGGGCCACAAATTCGCAGGCGATCTCCACCGCGTTCACGCCCAGCGGCGTGAGCGATGAATGCGCTTCAAAACCGCGCACCGACGTCTTGTAGGCATGCTTGCCCTTGTGCGCAATCACCACCTGCATGCCGGTGGGTTCGCCCACAATGCAGCCCGCAGGCTTGTAACCCTGCTCCACCATGTCGGCAATCAGGCGGCGCACGCCGATGCAGCCGACTTCCTCGTCATAGCTGAAGGCCAGGTGAACCGGGCGCTTGAGTTTGCGCTTGAGCAGTTCGGGCACCATCATGAGCGCGGTGGCGCCATAGCTTTTCATGTCGGTCACGCCGCGGCCGTAGAGCTTGCCGCCAATAATTTGCGCTGCGAACGGGTCGGTGTCCCAGGGCTGGCCGTCCACCGGCACCACGTCGGTATGGCCCGACAGCACGATGCCGCCCACCTTGGTTTCGCCGTTTTCGGCAGGCAGGGTGGCCCACAGGTTGGCTTTCTTGCCGCTGTCGTCATAAGTGCGCCGGCATTCAATGCCCAGTGCCTCAAGCCGTGCCTGCGTCCAGTCAAGAAGGGGCAGGTTGCTGTCGCGCGAGACGGAGGCAAAGGACACCCATTTTTCTATCAGCGGCAGGGCGGCGAGGTCGGCGGCCTGCACGGACTGGCGGGTGGCGGCGGGGAGAGGGGCGTTCATGGTGGGGCCTTTTGGGGAGGGCGGAAATTGGTATGACAGCATACTATTTTGCGAAGGCCTTCGCCGTCCTCAAAGGCCATTGGCGGGCTGCGCGCATTCCGGCCGCAATCCGGCGAGAATGCAGGGCGCCGCGTGCAGGGCGCGGCAGGCTATCTCCATTCCTTTACCGAAAGCATTTCATGACCAGCAGCATCTACACCACGTCCATCCCCGTTTTCAAGCAGATGCTGGGTGGCCTCAAGGGCGTCCTGGCCAAGGCCGAAGCCCACGCTTCCGCCAAAAACATCGACCCGAATGCCTTGCTGCAGGCCCGTCTTTTCCCTGACATGTTCCCCTTGCTGCGTCAGGTGCAAGTGGCCAGCGATTTCGCCAAGAGCGTGTCGGCCCGGCTGGCCGGTGTGGAAGTGCCGAAGATCGAAGACAAGGAAACGACGTTTGCCGAACTGCAGGCGCGTATTGACACCATCCTTGCCTTCGTTGAAGGCCTGGACGTGGCGAAATTTGATGAGGCCGCCACGCGGGAGATCGTCACGCAAGCCGGCACGCCCAAGGAAAAGCGTTTTACCGGCCAGTCCTATTTGCTGAATTACGGCCTGCCGCATTTCTTTTTTCACACCACCACGGCATACGCCATCCTCCGCCACAACGGCGTGGAAGTCGGCAAAAAAGATTACATCGGCTCGTATTGAGCCTGTCGCCGGCACCCGGGATGGGTGCCTGCTGCCTGGCCCTGGTGGCGCCTGGTGGTGCGCCTAGTGCGCCGGGCTTTGTGCCAGCGCGGGCGCTCCGGGCGCAGCCGGTTCCACGGGCGCGCGTGGCGCATAGCCGCTGCGCGGCCGGGTGGGGCTTTGCATCCAGATGGTGGGGTCGGGCATTTCCTGATGGGGGCAGCTGTCGCCGCCGTCAAGCTGCCATGAAATGCCGTGGAGCCAGTCACTGGCGCGCGGCTCAAAACGCATGATGTCCGCCATCAATACTTTCTGGAAAGCCGCCGCGTAGGTCAGCAGGCGCAGGTCCCACTGCTTCATGATGATGCGCAGGTACATGCCTTCGCCGCGTGTGGGGTTGGCGGTCAGCAACATCTGGCAGTCCAGCCAGTTCGACGGAATGCCCGCCCGCCGGGCGGTGTCCCGCAACAGCACCTGAATGAGCTGCTGCCGCACGCCAATGGTGGAGTGTTCGTCGCCGGGGACAGAGACTTCCGATTCGGGGTGGGTGGCGCTTGAGGCCGTTTTTGGCTGGCTTTTCAGTCCAAAGAGCTGTTGAAGTTTCATAAGG
>NZ_JBFUAZ010000286.1:0-5130 GCF_056406035.1 Polaromonas sp. P1_E1_2
TCCCTGAAGCGAGGAGGCCAAATCAGACACCAGCCTGGAAGGGGATCCGCCTTTCCCGTGCATGACGACCACACCGATGGCGCCCGTGTCAGCCTGAACGCTCAGGCACATCAGCAGCACCATGGCTGCCAGAAACTTGGTGAATGTATTYACGGCTGCGCGCCCCTCCATATGTATAAGGTATTTGAAGCTCTTGTGCCCAAGCCAGCTCTACAGTGCATCATCGTAATTTAATCTTGTGGCTTCGAAAAGCCATTTGGCTTTGCCGGACGATTTTCAAGAGGCGCCCTTGCGCAGTCCGTGCCGGCCTGGTCGTGGTCAGGGCTGGTGCCCTGCGATAATTTGAGCCTGAATCTGCTTGCAACTCGACACCCCTCTATCGAACCTCCCTCATGACCACCATCGGCACCCCGCTTTCCTCCCACGCCACCAAAGTCATGCTGCTCGGCTCCGGCGAGCTGGGCAAGGAAGTGCTGATCGCCCTGCAACGCCTGGGCGTTGAAACCATCGCCACCGACCGGTATGACAACGCGCCGGGCCAGCAGGTGGCCCACCATGCGCGCACCATCACCATGAGTGACCCGGCGCAGCTCAAGGCGCTGATTGAAAAAGAAAAGCCCGATCTGGTGGTGCCAGAGATCGAAGCGATTGCTACACCCATGCTCGAAGAGCTTGAGGCCGCCGGTGTGGTGCGCGTGATCCCGACGGCGCGTGCCGCGCGCCTGACCATGGACCGCGAAGGCATACGCCGCCTGGCCGCCGAAACCCTGGGCCTGCCGACCAGCCCCTACAAGTTTTGTGATTCGCTGGAAGAGCTGCAGGCCGCCATCGATGGCACCACGGGCTACCCCTGCGTCGTCAAGCCGGTGATGAGCTCGTCGGGCAAGGGCCAAAGCAAAATCTCCGGCCCCGAAGACGTCAAAAAAGCCTGGGACTACGCGATGGCCGGCGGCCGTGTGAGCCACGGCCGTGTGATCGTTGAAGGGTTTATTGATTTTGATTACGAGATCACGCAGCTCACCGTGCGTGCCATGGGCGCCGACGGAAGCATTGAAACGCATTTCTGCGAGCCCATCGGCCACATCCAGGTCAGCGGCGACTACGTGGAAAGCTGGCAGCCGCACCCCATGCGCCCCAACGCGCTGAAAAAATGCCGCGACATCTGCAAGGCCGTCACGGATAACCTGGGGCTGGGCTTTGACGGCAAACCTTCGGGGCTGGGCCTTTTTGGGGTTGAACTGTTTGTGAAGGGCGAAGACGTCTGGTTCAGCGAAGTCAGCCCGCGCCCGCACGACACCGGCATGGTGACGATGTGTACCCAGTGGCAAAACGAATTTGAGCTGCATGCACGCGCCATCCTGGGCCTGCCCGTCAACACTGCGCTCAAGAGCCCGGGCGCGAGTGCCGTGATTTATGGCGGTGTCGATGCGAAGGGCATTGTGTTCGACGGCGTGGCCGACGCGCTGCGTGTGCCCAACAGCGACATCCGGCTGTTCGGAAAGCCCGAGAGTTTTGTCAAACGCCGCATGGGCGTGGCGCTGGCTTTTGATGCCRACGTGGAGGTGGCACGCCGCAACGCCAAGCTGGCCGCGTCCCGGGTCAAACCCCGGGTGCCGAAAGACTGATCCCTATGGAAAGGGCTGCGGCATGAACCTCTCTGCGCTCATCTCCTGGGCGGACGACTCTTCGCTGCACGTCTTGCTGGCAGCCGGCATCAGCATCGTTCTGGCGCTGGTGGCGCACACCATAGGCGCTGTCGTTGTCCTGCGGCTGACGCGTTCCATGCCTGTGATGGCCCGGGTCGCCGAGCAATGCCGCTCTCCGGTGCAGGTGCTGCTGCCCCTGATCGCCCTGCAGATCGTCTGGCACAGCGCGCCGGATACCTTTCCGCTGATCAACGGGGTGCGCCATGCCAATGGCCTGCTGCTGCTCGCCGCCCTGACGTGGGCAGGCATGCGCGCGGCGCGCGGGGCAGCGATGGGGGTGATCGGCCTGCACCCGGTCGATGTGGAGGACAACCTCAACGCCCGCCGCATCCATACGCAGACCCGCATGCTGGCGCGCACCGCCATGTTCATCGTGCTGCTGACGGGGCTGGCCCTGATGCTGATGACCTTTCCCGGCGCCCGCCAGTTCGGGGCCAGCCTGCTGGCTTCGGCGGGTGTGGCGGGGCTGGTGATCGGTATCGCGGCCCGGCCTGTGTTCAGCAACCTGATTGCCGGCCTGCAGCTGGCGCTGGCGCAGCCCATCCGCCTGGACGACGTGCTGATCGTGCAGGGCGAATGGGGCCGGGTGGAGGAGATCACCGGCACCTATGTGGTGCTGAAGATATGGGACGAGCGGCGCCTGATCGTTCCGTTGCAGTGGTTCATTGAAAACCCGTTCCAGAACTGGACGCGCACCGGCGCCCAGATCATCGGCACGGTCTTTATCTGGGTTGACTACCGCACGCCCCTGGCCCCGTTACGCGACGCGGCACGGCGCGCCTGCGAGGAGGCACCCGAGTGGGACAAGCGGCTGTGCCTGCTGCAGGTGGTGGAATCAGGCGAGCGCAGCATGCAGCTGCGGGTGCTGGTGACGTCCGCCAACTCCAGCCTGAACTGGGACTTGCGCTGCAAGGTGCGAGAGGCGCTGGTGGACTTCATGCAGCGCGAATACCCGCAGCATTTGCCGCTGGTGCGTACCGAGTCAGCCGAGCCGCGGCAGCCGGCGGAGCTGCCGGCTGCCGGCCCTCTTGCCGATCAGGCCGGCGAGTTCAGGCGGCCTTGAGCCGGACGGGCTGCTGGCCATCGCCCACGCAGCGCATGAAGGCATGGCTGTCGATCAGCGGAAAGCTTTTGGCGTCCGGCAACTGGTAGTGCCACCATTCGTTGGGGTGGTGCACAAAGCCCGCTTCCAGCATGACCGTGAGTAGCCGCATGCGGTTGACCTGGACGGCCACAGGGTGTGCCGTGTGAAAGTGATGGGACCCGTGCGTCATGGTGTCGACCGGCGTGCCCATGTCCAGTTCCTGCCCGTCGGGCGCCAGCAGCGTGACATCAAGCGCCACGCCCCGCGTGTGGTTGGAGCCCTTGGCCGGATCGGCAATGTAGGCGGGGTTGGGCGCCACGGCCCAAAGTGCCTCCTGCGCTTCCTGCGGCCTGAAGGCATCAAAAATCTTGAGCTGAAAGCCCATGTCTTTCGCGGCCGTGATGGCTTTGCGCAGGCCGGCGTCTGCCTGCGGATGCAAAAAGCACAGCGGGCTGTCATAAATCACCTGGCCGGTGAAGTTGTTGGTGCTTGCGTAGATCAGGTCGATCACAACGCCATGACTGGCTTCTGTGACAGGAACGAGCGGTGAAAGATTTTCCATGGGCAGGTGACATTTATGAAAAATAAGGCTGCAAACCAATAAGGACGAGCGCAAGCAGCTACCAAAAGTATAGCAACTGACGGGCTTGACGGCACTACTGGAACGCGACTTCCGAAAAACTGCGCAGCTTGCGGCTGTGCAGCTGCGTGATGCCTTCGGCGCGCAGCAGCTCGATGGCGCGTATGCCGATGCGCAGGTGCTGGTCGACGCGCTCGCGGTAGAAGTGGTTGGCCATGCCGGGCAGCTTGATCTCGCCGTGCAGCGGCTTGTCGCTCACGCACAGCAGAGTGYCGTAGGGCACGCGAAAGCGAAAGCCGTTGGCGGCAATCGTTGCGCTTTCCATGTCCAGTGCCACGGCGCGGCTCTGGCTGAAGCGGCGCTGCGGCTGGTTGCCCGGCAGCAGCTCCCAGTTGCGGTTGTCGGTGGAGGCCACGGTGCCGGTGCGCATGATGCGCTTGAGGTCGGGGCCTACGGCGTGGGTGACGTCGGCCACGGCTTTTTCCAGCGCGACCTGGATTTCAGCCAGCGCCGGGATCGGCACCCACAGCGGCAGCTCTTCGTCCAGCACATGGTCTTCGCGCACATAGCCRTGGGCCAACACGTAGTCGCCCAGCTGCTGGCTGTTGCGCAGGCCGGCGCAGTGGCCCAGCATGATCCAGGCGTGCGGGCGCAGCACGGCGATGTGGTCGGTGATGTTCTTGGCGTTGGCCGGGCCCACGCCGATGTTGACCATGGTGATGCCGGTGCGGTCGGCGCGCAGCAGGTGGTAGCCGGGCATTTGCGGCAGGCGGGGCGGCTGCACGCCAAGCTCGTCGCCGGCCTCGGCGGGAAGGCCGGTGCGCCGGGTCACCACGTTGCCGGGCTCGATGAAGGCGGTGTATTCGCTGTCCGGGTCGGCCATGGCTTCATGGCCCAAGCGCACGAACTCGTCGATGTAGAACTGGTAGTTGGTGAACAGCACGAAGTTCTGGAACCAGTGCGGCGAAGTGCCGGTGTAGTGGCGCAAGCGCTGCAGCGAATAGTCGACGCGCGCCGCGGTGAACAGCGACAGTGGCTGCGGCTCGCCGGGCAGGGGCTCGTAGGTTCCGTTGGCAATGCCGTCGTCCATGGCGGCCAGGTCGGGCAGGTCGAACACGTCGCGCATCAGCATGCGGCGCGCTGCATCCATGCTGCCTTCGATGTGGTCGTTCTCGGCAAATGAGAAGTGAATGGGGATGGGCTGCGTGCTGGTGCCTATTTCCAGCTCCACGTCGTGGTTCTGCATCAGCAGGCGGAACTGCTCAAGGTAATAGTTGCCGTAGAGGTCGGGCCGGGTCAGTGTGGTTTCAAAGCGGCCGGGCCCGGCCACAAAACCAAAGCTCAGCTGCGAGATGTCGGGCGTCTCCAGAATGGCGCGGGCCACGGTGTCGGTGTGGATGCGCACGAAAGGGTAGCAGGCGCGCACATGGCCGGGCAGCGTCTCCCCGGCCACATAGCGTTGCATTGCATCGCGCAGGTGGGCAATCTGCTGGTCATAAATGGCGCGAACCTGCGCCAGTGCGGCGGCCGGGTCGCTGTAGCGGGTGGGGGCTATGAAAGGCGGCAGATAGGGCATGAAAAAAGCCTTGTTTTTATGGTGAGGGTACAGCAGGTGGTTTTCGGCAAAGCGTAGCACCGCAGGGCATGCACATCATTGTGCGGCAAGTACCGTGACACACCCTAGAATGCCCTGATGAAACACCACAACCCTTCGGGGCACCTGCGCGCGCTGGCGGCAGTCTTGCTCGGCGCCCTGTGCC
>NZ_JBFUAZ010000287.1:0-5113 GCF_056406035.1 Polaromonas sp. P1_E1_2
CACCCTGCGGGCTGCTGATGATGCTCACCGGCAGGCCGGGCGACGGATTGTTCTCGATCAGGAGGCGCTTGGAGTCACCCAGCACCAGCGACTCGGCATTCTTTTCCCACTCGGCCAGCATCTGCATCGCATCGCCTTCGTACACACCATTTTGCAGGTCGACGGAGCGCATGAAACTGTCGGACATGCGGGCGAAATCCTCGATCTCGCCGATCTTCATCGCATAGTCGGCCGCCAGGTATTCGTTGGCCATGTCGAACATGGCGCGCGTGTCAGGGTCGCCGTTGATGATGGCTTGCGCAGACTTGATGGCCGAATGGGCGTTGTCCATCATTTCCTTCTTGCGCTCCTTGACCTTGATCTCGCTTTGCATGTCCTTGATGAGGAAGTTCGACACCTCCTGGTACTTGGCGAGCACGCGGTACAGCAGTTCCAGTTTCGCCAGCAGGTCCTGATAGGTCAGGTTGGCGTCGTTCATGCGGCCCACTTCACGCGAAGCCAGCGCTGCGTCCATCGTCTTGTTCTGCTTTTTCGCCTCGCTCATCAGCCGCAGGGATCCGTCGCGCGACTTGTTGTTGTTGGCTATCTCTTCCTTGCACTGGCGAATCATCCCGGAAAGCTTGGCGATGCGGGTGTTCATGTTGGCGAGCTTGTCCTGCAGCTCTTCCACATAGTTTTTCATGATGCCGATGGGATCGATCTCCACGAACACTTGCGTGATCTTGCGCATCAGGCTCATGTACATGTACTTGCCCAGGCGCCAGAAACGCTTGTCGGTAATGATGAAGCCGAGCACCACCACCACAACGCCCAGCAATGCGGCATAGATGGTGTTTTGCAGCAGCGTGATGATGTAGGGCAGAGCCTTGTAAAGCAGGAAACCGGCGCCGGCGATCAGGCTGACGCCAACGATCTGGCCGGTCACGCCTTCCGGGCGCTCCCAGAACGATTTGGGTTTGAAATTCTGTGGAATGAGGTTCACAGTTCTGTCCTTTGATTCTGCGTATACGGATCGGGAATGTTCAGCGCTTCAGGCGCCGAGGTAGCGCACGACTTTTGCCCTGGCTTCCACCAGCTGGGCCTTGACCACGGCCAGCGCGCTTTCAAACCGGATGTTGACTTCAACGATCTCCGCGCGCTTGGCCGCGATTTCTCTTTCGAACCCGGCGATTTTTTTGTGGGCGGTCTCCACTTCCTGCTGGATCTGCCCCAGCCTTTCCTGCAGGCGAGCGCGCTCTTCGTCTACCTTGGCGACTGAAGCACGCAGGGAATCTATCTCCCGGATTCGCGCATTGATCTGCAGGTCCTGCTGGTTTTTCGCCTGGCCATGAAAGCGCTGGGATTCCGCTTCAAGCGCGGGAAGATGCTGCATGTCGATGGACTGGACGATCTGGTCCACCGTCCGCGTCTTGCCCACAATGCCGAATGCGGCCTTGTAGCGCGACGCCTCGTCAGGAATGAAGGCCTCCAGCGGCGTGACGGCCTCGACCAGCGCCGTATAGGCCGTGGTTTTTTCCATCACGACTTCCATCATGCGGTCCACCATCGGGTTTTTGGCTTTGGCAGCCGCCACATTGGCGGCGGCCGATGGCAAGGGAGCTGGCGCCGTGATGGCCGATTTGTCCGCAGAGGCAGGTGCGCCGGGAGTGGGTTCAGGCTCAAACAAGACGTCCCGGAGTTTTCCAAAAAAGCCGGATCCGCCCTCGGGTGGCGTGGTGTTGTCTGTCATGGTTCCCTCACTCCTCGGTAACAATTTTTCCGGCTCACTGCGGCTGTTTTCCAGGCGCAGGCGCATCTCGCGGCCATATAGTCGTTGATGACTATATAGCAGCACCCSGTTTCTTCCCCAAAAACCAAGGGTACGAGCCCCTTTCAGCCGGACACAATGTCTGATTTCCCAGACACCCCGCCCACCTTCCTGCTTTACTTTTTACTTACTTCGCGTCGCTGTACACCGTGGCGCGCGAAACGCCCATGTGCGCGGCGGCAATCTCGGCGCCGCGGCGGATCTCCAGGTAGCCGGCTTTCTTGAGGTCTTGCACCAGCTGCTTGCGGTCTGCGGGCTTGAGCGATCGTGATGTCGTGGCCCGCGCTGCGGCAAATTCGTCAATGCACTGCTGTATGCGGTCGGCATTGGCGGCGTCCAGTGTTTCGGTGACGGCGCTGCTTTCAATGGCGGTGAACTGCGACATCGCCGCCTGGAAACCGTTGAACAGCGTCAGGTCCACGTTCAGGCAGATCGCCGCCACGTATTCGCCTTCTTCATTACGGATGCCCACCGACGTGCTCTTGACCTTGCGGCCGTCGGCGAACTGGTTGGCGTAGTTGGCGATCACCGCGGGGTAGTCCGGGTCCTGGATGCGCGCCAGGCCCAGCTCGGTGGCGGGCTGGCCCAGGCGGCGGCCGCTCAGGTTGTTTTCAATCGCCAGGATGGCGTTCTTCGGGTGCGTCAGGTCGTGCACCACCACTTCGCAAAACGGCGCAAACGTTTTGCCCAGGCCTTCGGCAATGTTCTTCAGCTCGGCGAGCAGATGTTTGTTGCTGGGCGTGTTGCTGGGTTTTTTCATGGTGCGCGGCCTCCGGCGAGTCAGGCGATTCAAATTTCAGACAAATTGTCCAGGCGGCCATCGTATCGCACCACGCGGCATTTATGGAACAAAAGGCCGGCGCCCGTGCGCGGCAGCCGGACAGCAGTCGCAAGCAAATTCCTACACAGAGCCTGCCCAGCCTCCTGCACCGCACGGCCGCTACAGCAGCGAAAGTACAACGCTATCTGCCGCGGCTTGCTTTGCTTCAGCGCGGCGTCTGTTGTCCATACCCATTCAACCAATCAACAACTACCCCTTCAAAGGAGGCCCTCATGTTGAACCGATTGCACCAATCCAGATTCAAGCTCGGCAGCGTGGCACTGGCCGCCGTGGCCGCTTCTGCCCTGGCACTGGTGACCCTGCCCGCCGCAGCCCAGACCAGCACCACCGCTGGCACCCCAACAGCGGCAGATGCCGGCAAGCTGGCCCGTGCCGACAAGGGCATGCTGGACGACCTGGCCCAGGCCAACATCGCTGAAATCGAGTCCGGCAAGATGGCACTGGAAAAGTCACAGAACGCCGAGATCAAAAAATTTGCGCAGCAAATGATTGAAGACCACAACAGCGCCCTGGCCGAAGTGCAGGCACTGGCCCGCGCCAAAGGTGTGACCGTGCCCGACGGCCCCGGCGTGATGGCCAAAACCAAGGCCACCGCAATGAAGGCCCTGTCGGGCAACCTGTTTGACACGGAATACGCCAAACGTTCTGGCGTGGGCGACCATGAAGCCACCATCAAGCTGCTGACCAAGATCCAGAAGGACGCCAAAGACGCCGACCTGAAGGCGCTGGCCGGCAAGATGCTGCCCAAGGTGGAGGCCCATCTGGAAATGGCCAAGGCCGTAGTACCGACCAAGTAAGTCGCCAAGTAAGCTACTCATCGCGGGCTGTTGCCCGCGCCCTGGGTTCCCTCATTTTTTAGAAAGACGCTATGTCAATTATCTGGACCATCATCATCGGCTTCATCATTGGCTTTGTCGCCAAGTTCCTGATGCCCGGCCGTGACCCTGGCGGCTTCATCATCACCGTGCTCATCGGTATTGCGGGCTCATTCCTTGCCACCTACCTGGGCGCGGCCATGGGCTGGTACCAGCAAGGCGAAACGGCCGGCTTCATCGCCGCCGTGCTTGGCTCCATCGTGCTGCTGCTGGGTTACCGCCTGATCGCCAAGCGCTGAGCAAGCCGTAAAAACGCCAGCCAGACGCCCCGGTGCATTCACGTGCACCGGGGCGTTGTGCTGTGCGGCTCACCCGCGTGCGATTTGCGAAAAAAGTTTTAAACCTGACCGCAACGCCGCTGCATGGGCCGCCCTTTTGCAGGCCCGCCGCGCCTGCGATTGACGCACGCAAATTTCCTCTTGAAATTTTTTGGGCGATTCCTACATCCTCTTCCCGGGCGCCGGAAGCCGCTTTTTTGGGGATTTTCCGGCGCACTGATGTTCAACCCGAATGGAGGTTTTCGCCATGTACCGATCGTTATTTCCGCGCGACATGCTCGCCGAACTCGATCGCCTGCAGCGCGACGTGCAGCAGGCCTTCGATCTGTCTCCCAGCATTCGCGGCTTTGGCCGCAGCAGCTTTCCCGCCCTGAACATTGGCGGCACGCCGCAAACCATAGAGGTGTATGCCTTTGCGCCGGGCATTGACCCGAAGTCACTCGACGTCAGCCTGGAGCGCGGCCTGCTCACCATTGCCGGTGAGCGCAAGACTGAACTGCCCGAAGCGGGCGCGCAGTCGACGCTGCACATCAACGAGCGCTTTGCCGGCGCCTTCCGCCGCGTGCTCACCCTGCCCGACGACGCCGACCCCGACGCCGTGAACGCCAGCTTCAAGGACGGCCTGGTCCACATCACCATCCAGCGGCGCGCATCGGCCCAGCCGCGCCGCATCACCATCCAGTGAAAGGAGGCAAACCATGAACTACGCAAACACCCAGCAAACCAGCGGCAGCAGTGGCGCCGCACGCAGCAACGGTAATGGAAGTGCCAACAACGGCAGCACCTCCGGCCGCAGCATGCAAACCAGCCAGACGGGCGAGGTGACGCAGAAAGAAACATCGCGCTACGCCAATGGCGCGCTGACGCCGCCAGTCGACGTGCTGGAAGACAGCACCGGCATTACGCTGTATGCCGATTTGCCCGGCGTGCCGCGCGACAAGCTGCACCTGCAGGTAGAGGCCGACACGCTGACGATTGACGCCGAGTCAGCCCTGTCTGCGCCCGAAGGTCTGCAGTCAACCCACACCGAAGTGGGGCTGGGCCGCTTTCACCGCGTGTTCACGCTCAGCAAAGAGCTAGACACCGAGAAAGTCAGCGCCGAGCTGGCGAACGGCGTGCTGAAGCTGCGCATACCCAAGGCGCAGCACGCACAGCCCCGGCGCATCGAAATCAAGGCAGCCTGATCGCGCCCCCGCACGACCGCGCCGGCCTGCTTACTTGGCCGGCACCGGCGTGCGCTGCGCCGGGTCGTAGAAAAACGTTTCTTCGGCAATGCGCTCGCCTTCCCAGCGCTGGTAAGCCAGCTCTTCCA
>NZ_JBFUAZ010000288.1:0-5105 GCF_056406035.1 Polaromonas sp. P1_E1_2
GAAATGAGAAATCTCCGTTTTTAGAAGTGGGTCACCAATGAGGTGGCTTGGGGTAACTGCCCGGTATCTTAGCGAGGCCGTTACGGCCAAAATAGAGGATTACCCCCACGCTTTTCACTACGTGTAATGCGCTGCCCCCCGAGGGGGTTAATTTTCCTTGGGGGCGGCCCGGCGGAAAATTCTTTCCGACAGGTAATTTAGTTGGTTTTAGGGAGTGCTCATGGTTACACGCGTTACCGCTCAGGCCGCAGGCCGAAAAGTGGCAAAAAACGTCCAGAAGAACGTCAAGCGGGCCGTCTCGGGAACCCTGGGCATTTCAGGGGAGCGCATGAGCAAGGTCGACACGGCCTGGCTGCGCATGGACAACGATGCCAACCTCATGATGATCGTGGGCGTGTGGCAGCTTGCGCCGGGCGTCAGGTACGCAGCCGTCTGCGAACGCATCGAAAACAGCCTGCTGAAGTACGACCGCTTCAAGCAGCGCGTGATGGAAGACGCCGCCGGCGCCACCTGGGTGATGGACCGCAACTTCGACCTGGCCAACCATGTCGTGCAGGAGAAATTGGCCAAATCAGCCAACCAGGAGCAGGCCCTGCAGGACCGCGTGGCCGTGCTTGCCACCCAGCGCCTGGACCCGAAACGCCCGCTGTGGCAAATTCACCTGATCGAGGATTACACCGGGCCCGATGGCGTCAAGGGCAGCGCGATGATCGTGCGCATCCACCACTGCATCGCGGACGGTATTGCGCTGATCTCCGTGACCATGTCGCTGGTCGATGGCGGCACGCCGCCGCCTGAGCGGCGCAAGAAGGCTGCGGCGGCTACCGGCACGGAAGACTGGATTGCCGACACCCTGCTCAAGCCCTTCACCGACATCACCGTCAAGGCACTGGGTGCCGTCGGTGAAGGCGCAGCGCGCTCGCTGGGCATGCTGGGTGACCCCAAAAAGGGCATGGAAGACGGCATGCACGGCTCCATGGACATGGCCAAGGTCTTGATGCAGGTGCTCAAGGACGGCGCCGCGCTGGCCCTGATGCCCGACGACTCCAAGACCCGGCTCAAAGGCAAGCCCGGCGGSGCAAAAAAAGTGGCCTGGTGCCAGCCGATTCCGCTGGACGAGGTCAAAGCCRTGGGCAAGGCACTCAACTGCTCGATCAACGACGTGCTGCTCAGCTGCGTGGCCGGCGCCCTGGGCGAATATTTGAAAACCTTCGGTGACGATGTGGCGGGCCAGGAGATTCGCGCCATGGTGCCGGTCAACCTGCGGCCGCTGGACCAGGCGCACAAGCTGGGCAACCGGTTCGGCCTGGTGCCGCTGGTGCTTCCCATCGGGGTGGAGAATCCGATCGAGCGCGTCTACGAGGTGCGCCGGCGCATGGCTGCGCTCAAGGGCAGCTACCAGCCGTTGCTGGCTTTCAGCCTGCTGGCGGTGGCAGGCCTTTTGATCAAGCCGGCGCAGGACGTGATGCTCAACCTCTTTGCCAAGAAAACCACGGCTGTGATGACCAACGTGCCTGGCCCGCGCGAAAAGCTCAAGTTCTGCGGCTCGACACTGGAGCAGAGCATGTTCTGGGTACCGCAGTCGGGCGACGTGGGGCTGGGCGTGTCTATCTTGAGCTACGGCGGCGGCGTGCAGTTCGGCGTGATCACCGACAGCACCCTGTGCCCGGAGCCGCAGCGCATCATCGATGAGTTTGTGCCGGAGTTCGCCAAGCTGTCCATCGTGACGCTGATGTTGCCTTGGGGAGAGTGAGCCCTCGCTGTGCGTCGCAGCTGCCAGGAAGCTCCGGTTAATTTTTTGAGATTTTTATGGCCTTAGCCCAATAACGACGGGCGCAAGCAGCTACTTTTTTGATAGCACATCCCGCAGCAACTCCACCGCGCGGAAAAGGCGTCAGGCTGCAAAACGCTGTGAGGCGATGGCCAACAGTCCGTCGAAGATGAGGCTGTCCACCAGCTCAAACTTCACCGACATGCTGGGCGCCATCTTCCAGCCAGCGCCGCCGGTCATGATGCATTCGGGTGTTTCGCCGCAGTGGCGGGCGACGTTTTCCACCATGCGGTGTATCGCACCGGCAATGGCGAAAGTGCCGCCGCTGGTCAGCGCATCGCTGGTATTGGTGGGAAAGTCGCGCACCTCGCCGGTAGGAACGTGCAGACCGGCCGTGCCGGACTCGAGCGCGCGCAGCATGATGCCGTGGCCTGGAAGAATGAAGCCGCCCAGGAATTTGCCGGAAGCGTCGATCGCCTCGACCGTCACGGCGGTACCCACCATGACAACCACGCAAGGCTTGTTGATGCCGCGCGCCAGCAGCCGGTGGCGCGCACCGATCATGGCCACCCAACGGTCAGCGCCCAACCTGGCCGGATGGTCATAGCCATTGGTGACACCAGCCTCATGCGGGCTGGAAACGACCCAGTGCGGCGCCACGTCCCAGAGTTCCATCTGCTCGACCACACGCCGCTTGATGGCGTCGCCGGCAACGATGCAGCCGAGGATACGCGACGGAGGTTGCATGCCGCCCCACTCTTCTTCGGACAGCTTGTCGATGTTTTCCAGAAACACCGCGCCCTGCGCCAGCAGCTTGGCCTTGGGCACAGGGGCTTCGTACTGGGCCCATTTCAGGCGGGTGTTACCCACGTCAAGCGCTAGGAAGGTCATTTGGCGGATTATGAACAGGTTTGAAGCGCACCTGCAGGCGCAGGCCTACAGGTTTTCCAGTAGACGCGGCAAAGAACGCTCAGATCAATCCGAACCAGCACGCGCGCTGGATGGCGGCCAGCTTGTTGTCGACCTTGAGTTTGGTCATGGCATTGGAGAGGTGAAAGTTCACCGTGCGTTCGCTGCAGGCCAGCAACTCGCCGGTCTCGCGTGCCGTCATCCCCTGGAAGGCCAGGCTCAGGCATTCGAGTTCGCGCGGGCTCAGCGGGCTGCGCGCTTCGGCCAGCGCGCGCTTGAGCAGCGGCCAGATGTTGAGGGCCGACCAGGCCAGCAAGGCCGCCTCGCTGCGGTCATGCCACTGGCGCGGGCTGAAGAGGTAGCATTCAAAGGCCCGCCCCACCGTCAACGGAAAGGCGATGCGCACCACGCTTTGGTAACCGTGAGCCAGCCACAGCCGGCGCCAGCGGCCCAGGCTTTCGAAAGCGGTTTTGGAAATATCCTGCCAGGCGACAAGAGGTGCGTCGGAGTCGCGCCACGGGGCGCCGAAGTCCCGGCTCTCGGCCAGGGCCTCGGCGGCATCCAGCAGGCGCGGAGGGTGAATGGCCAGCACCAGCCGGTCTTCCTGCCCCCCGAACGGGTCGGGGCCCAGTACCATGAGCGCTTCGACCGAGAACTCGCGAAGGGCGCACAGCCAGTCGCTGATGACGCCGTCCAGGCTGACGCTGTCAAAGTTGGCAGGTAACAGCATTAGCTTGACGAGATAAGAACCGGGACAATACAGTCAAATGTCAAATGCATCATCAGTCAGGTTCCCGGTTGTGCTGGAGAAGTTCTTAACGTGAGGAGCGCCCGCTTTCACGCGTGGCTTGCGCGGCGTCCCCTGCTTCAGTGGCTGCGCGAGGAACTGATCCTTGCGCCCCTGGAGCCCATTTTGCATCCATCCCCGCGGCGGCTGTGGTGGCTGGGTCTTTCTTTTTTTTCGGGCAACGCCCTGTTCGCCTGGATCTGGTCGGTCTGGCTGCCGCAGCCCTATGAAAACCTTCCGCTGCGCGTCGTGGCCAGCGTGCTGGGCTACAGCCTGATGACCAAACGCGTCAACCATGACCCGGGAAGCCGGCTGGCGCAACGGGTATTTGGTGTGGTGTTCTGGCTCGAACTGCCGGTCCTGTTCAGCTGGATGTACCTGTGCAACGGCAGCAATACCGTGTGGCTGGCCACCCTGGCGGCCATGGTGCTGATCTACTACCATGTCACTGACTGGCGCCTGGCGACCCTGGGCACCATCACTGGGGGGGGGCTGGCCTGGGTCATGTTCCTGTACGTGGGGCCGGCGGTTCCCGCCCTGCCGGAAGACCAGCGCACCGTGCATGCCGTGGTATTTGCGTTTGCCTGGTCGATCGCGCTGGTGCTGAACCTTTCCTCGGCCAACCTGCGGCGGGAACAGCTTTCCAGCACGCTCACTACCATCGGCATCATGGCGCACGAGCTGCGCACGCCGCTGTCGACGGCAGCCCTGCTGGGCGATGCGATCCAGCTGGAGGTACAGCGCCAGCCCGACAACCCGCGCGCGCTGCAGCTGGACAAACTGGCGCTGCGCCTTCACGCACTGGTTCGAAACATGAACCACCAAATCGACACACAGATCGCGAATGCCAAGCTGCTGCAGCTGCCACGGCATACCCAACAGGTCGCGGCCGGCAAATTGGTCCAGGATGTCGTGGCGGCGTATCCCTACCAGTCGAGTCGCCAGAGGGAATGCGTGCGGGTGCTTGTTCACGATGACTTCACCTTCCGTTCTTCCGCCACACAGTTTTCCCAGGTGCTGGACAACCTCATCAAGAACGCGCTGCATTCCCTGATGGCGGCTGACTCGAAATACCCGCACGGCGCCCTGCGCATTGAAGTCGGCAGGACGCAGGCGCGCGGCCGCATCATGGTGGCCGATGAGGGCATGGGTATCGACGCTGCCTTGCTGCCGCAGATTTTCAAGCCGTTCTTCTCGAGCAACCGCGGCACGGGGCATGGCCTGGGCCTGGCCTTTTGCCAGCAAGTGGTACAAAGCGCAGGTGGCACCATTCATGTGAAATCAGAGTTCGCCGTGGGAGCTGCTTTTACCATCGAGCTGCCGATTACGGCCTGATACCTTGCACATGATTTGCTTTTGACAACCCGCGCTAGACTGACAACATGTCCTTTGCACTTTACCGCCGTCCCGGAGGCGTGGTTTTCCTGGACGACGACCCGGATTATCTCGAAATGCTCGCGGAAGTCATGCCGCTGGACTGGCATGTACGCCTGTTCCTGCGCCCGGTGGCGTGTATAGACCTGCTGCTCCAGGAGCCGGTGCGCTGGGAAGCGGATGCCTGGCGCCAGCAGGAAATCATCAATCGATGGCGCGAGGGGACGGCCCTGATCCCGCAAATCCTGCAGTACTGGCGGGAAG
>NZ_JBFUAZ010000289.1:0-5091 GCF_056406035.1 Polaromonas sp. P1_E1_2
ACCCGGGACCTGCCAGCGTGCCTGAGGCACGCAGGTTGTGCAGCGTGGCATTGTTGGCGTCGCTGGCCAGTGCGCCTGCACCCGTAAAAGCATTGCCCGTCACGTTGACGAGGTCCAGGTTCCTGACCGTTCCGCCGATCACCGAGAACAGGCCCGTCATGCTCGTCGGCACCCAGAGCTTCAGGTTGCTGATGGCGTGGCCCAGACCGTCCATCACGCCGCCCAGCCCCGTCAGCGGCGAGGCACCCTTGTTGCCGTTCCAGCCCGCGGTCGCGCTGGCGTCGATGTCTGCGCCCAGCGCGTAGCGCAGGCCGCCGTCGAGGTTGATGGACTGCAGGCCCGTGGTGGAGCCTTCGGTGCCAAGGGTGTTGATGACGATGTAGCCCTCGCCGTTGATGGTGAGAAAACCCGTGCCCGCCCGGTCGAAGTTCACGCGGCCGGCGAATCCTGTGAGCGGGTCCACCGGCACCTTGACCTTGCCTCCGGCCACACCTGCATCGGCGCCGTTGGCGGTGCCTGTGTTCATGACCAGGGCCGAGCTGCCGGTCGCGTCCATCACGGCGCGGATGTTGATGTCGCGCGCAGCGGTTAGCGTCAGTGTGTTGGCGTTCCAGTTCACGTTGTCGTTGACGTGGATGTCGCCGTTGCCCGCCGCGTTGCTGCCGCTGCTTGACAGGATGGTGACGTCGCTGTTGGCCAGATTGGCGGACAGCGTGGCGCCGCTGATGTCGCCGCCGCTCGCGGCGATGGTGAAGTCCGCGGGGTCAATCAGCCAGGTGCCGGTCTTGCCCTGCGCGGCGCGCGTGCTGACGTGTGAGCCTTCAGCCACCTTGACATGCGCGCCCGAGGTGTCGATAAAGCCGCCGTTGCCGCCACTGGGTGCGGACGCATCCAGCGTGCCGCCCACCTGCACCGTGCCACCGTCAAAGCCGCCCAGCAGTTTGATGACGCCGCCGCGGCTTTCGAGTGTGCGCGCCTGAATGACGCCGGTGTTGTTGACCACGGTGCCGGCCAGCGCGTCGGCCGCTTTCGCGGTGAGCAAGGCCGTGCCGCCGTCTGCCTGTATCAGCCCGCCGTTGTGCGCGAGCGCATTGACCGCGCCTTCGTCCACCGCGAGTTTAAGCAGGCCGTCTCCTGCGAAGTCGAGCGTGACCTGCTTGCCGGCGGCCAGGGCCACCGTACCCAGGTTGGCCACCAGCGTGCCGGTGTTGCTGACCTGGCCGCCAATCAGCGCGATGCTGCCGCCGTCGGCGGCACGTATCGTGCCTTCGTTGCGCACGCTGGCGCCACTGCCACTGGCGCGCAACACATAACGCCCGGCCATGAAGTCGGTATCGCTCATGCCCAGCGTCGAGGCCACCAGCCCGCCCACGCTGACCTGCGCGCTCTGGCCGAACAACACGCCGTTGGGGTTGAGCAGGAAGACCTGGCCGTTGGCATTGAGCCGGCCCAGGATCTGGCTGGCCTCAGTGCCCAGCACGCGATTGAGTGCAACGGCATTCGATCCGGGCTGCACGAAATTGACGCTCTCGTTGCCGGCAACGCCGAAGCTCTGCCAGTTGATGGCAAGTTTGGGTGTGGTCTGGGTGATGGTGGTGGTGTTGCCGCTTTGCGTGATGCCACCCTGGCCCGCGCTGACCTGGCCACCCGTGGGAGCGGCCAGCGCCTGCGCCGCTGCCAAGCCGGCGGCAAGGGCCAACGCGCGGAGCTTGCGTTCACGCTTGCCCAGGCTGCGTTTGCCCTTGCCGCTGGCTGTTTCGGCCACGGCTTCAAAGCAGGCACCGGCTTCGTTCCAGATGACGCGGTAGGTGTGGTTCATGGCGGTTTTTCCTTCGGTTGTGAATCAAATCGGGCTGCAGCCCTTTCAGGACGTGCGCAAGCAGCTATCAAATATGTAGCGTGAAACAGGCGGTGCGTTGGCCACTCAAAAACTCCTGGACACCTGCAGCCACAGCCGGCTGCTGCGATCCGGCTCGGCGGTGGCCGGGCCGCCGTGCAGCTTGCGTGCGTAAAAGAAGCGTGCGCTCCAGCCGTCGGCATGCGCCCAGTTCAGGCCCAGACCGGCACCCGACAGGCTTCGCCGGTTTGACGCGCCAACGCCGGGCAACGGCTGCTCATTGCCGTAGCCAACGGCCGCGTCGTAAAAGCCGACCAGCTGCCAGCCGGCGCCCAGCGGGTATTGCAGTTCCAGCGTCAGCAGGCTGGCGCGGTCTGACGGCGCTTCGCCCTGCGGGTAGGCGCGCACGGCGCCAGCGCCGCCAAGCGGCAGCTTTTCGGACGAGTCCAGGTTCTTGCTGGGCCACTGGCCGGTATAGGAGACCAGCAAGTTGGCCTTGCCGACGCTTTGCTGGCGCATGGCCAGCAGGCCCAGCTTGCCGAAGCTGCCGGCGCTGCGCACGGTGGCCTCGTCGATGGCCAATGCGTCGGCACTGTTAATGGCCAGCTGGCCGCGCGTATAAGTGGCCGAAAACCCCCAGACGCCACCGCCAACCCAGCCGTCGCGTGCATCACCGGAAAGGCCAAGATTGAGCAGGTTCAGATGCTTGTCATCGGCAGAACCGACGAGGTCGATGCGGTCGCGCAGGCGCTTGTGCTCGGCACTGACTTGCGCGTTCAGGTTGTGCAGGCGTGAGCGCAGCACCGGGTGCGCGGCGAACAGGGTGGCTATGGAGGCGTCGCCGTGTGCGTCCAGGTTTGCAAACTCCCCGCCCAGGCGGTACCTCATCACCGAGACGGCAGCGCCCGCGCGCGTGCCGTTGCCGCCCACCGGTAACTGCCACCCCAGGCGCGCGTAGTTCATATCGCTCCCGGCGGTCAATGCGCGCAGGGACACCAGGTCGCCCAGGCCGGCCGGGTTGTTGAAGTACAGGCTGGCGCCTACCCGTTCGCGGCCGGTGGCGCGGCTGCCGAAATTGTCGGCCTCCAGCAAGCCCGTGACAGCCGGCCCCCGCTCAACGTCCACCACCAGTTCGCTGGTGCCCACCGACGCGCCGGGCTGCAGGGTCGAGCGCACCGCGATGCCGGGCACGTCGGCTGCCAGCAGCAGCGAACGCTCCAGTGCTGCGTCGTTCACCAGCTCGCCCGGCACCAGCGCGGCCAGTGGCAGCGGCGCGGGCAACTCGCCCTGAGGCTTCACGGTGATGGCGCCATAACGGCCCTCCACGACGGCGATTTTCACCACACCATCCTGGATGTCCTGCTGGGGCAGGTAGGCGCGCGCCACCGTATAGCCGTGCTGGCGATAAAAGCGGCTCAGGCGCACCGCCAGTTCCTCGAGACCGGCGAAGTCAAGCTCACGGCCGATGGCGTCCTGCACCACCGTGAGCAGGTCTGCTTCAGAAAAAGCGGTGGCCCCCGAAATTTTTATCTGCGCCACCCGCACCTGGATTGCAGCATCCTCCGGTGATGCCTGTGGCATCGGGGATGCCGCGGCCGGTGCTGCAGGCAGCACAGCCGGCGCATCTTCGCGAGGCACGGGAGCCGCAGGCCTGAGTTGCTGCAACACATTGCCGGCATCGGGAGGGCTGGCCGCCGCTGCAGGCTCCAGCCCGGCCAGGCACGCGGCTCCGCACAACAGCGCCGCGGCGCGGCGCACGGGCCAGGGAGAGGCGTAAAAGCCCTGACGCAGCGGCAGCGAAGCGCCTGTCGTGGATCGGGTAGTGGTTTGCATGCCGCGTATGGTGTCGGGCCGGGAAGGCAATCGCCTCCCCTGATTCGGGGAGACGGTCCGAATTTTTTTGCGGTCAAATAGGCGCACCCGCTAAGATTCACGGCGGCGTCAGCCCCAACAACAACTGAAAGAATCAAGCGCATCCATGTCCATCCTGACCGTGACCCTGGTGGAAGACGACACACCAATTCGCGAGGAATTCGCGCGCATGGTGCGTGAAGATGTTGGCCTCAGGCTGCTGGAGGCGGTGGGTTCCTGCGCTGAGGCACGGCGCAGCTTTTCATTTGCCCAGCCGGACGTTGCACTGATTGATTTGGGCCTGCCCGACGGCGACGGCACCGAACTGATCGCGGACCTGGCCCGCCGCTCGCGCCACACCAGCATCCTGGTGGTGACCATCTTCGGTGACGAGGCCCACGTGGTGCGCGCCCTGCAGGCGGGTGCCCACGGCTACCTGCTCAAAGACACACCGACCGCGGAATTCGGCCGTGCGATCCGCGCCGTGAGCGAAGGCGCAGCCCCGCTTTCGCCGCAGGTGGCGCGCTATCTCCTGCGCAGCTTCGCCGCACCACGGACAGAGGCACAGCGCTGGCTGATGGAGCCGCTGACCCCTCGCGAAAAAGACGTGCTGACGGCCATCTCGCAAGGCCTTTCGGTGCCCGAAACAGCGCGGCACCTCGACGTCGCGCCGTCTACCGTGGCCGCCCATATCAAGAGCATTTACGGCAAGCTGGCCGTGCACTCGCGCGTCGAAGCCGTGAACCAGGCGCGTGCCCGGGGACTGATCTGAATGCGATTGCAGGGCATATGGGCCGCGCTATGCGCCTGCGCCACGCTGATGCTGGCGGCGCCGTCCTGGAGCGCCACGGCGGCCACCCTGGAACGGGCGGTGGTCATCACTGAAGACGCAGGGCGCCCCGCCGAAGTCGATTTCAGCAAGGCTTCGCCCGTCACGCTGCCCGACAACTGGCGCCGCAGCCGCCCTGGTTTTGACGGCGTCGCCTGGTATTCGATCGCGCTCGACGCCCCTCTGAAGGCCGCCGGCGCTACCGGCCCGGAGCATGAACTTGTGCTCGTCGTGCCGCGTGTGGCTGACCTGGGCGAGTTCTGGCTCAACGGCGAACGGCTGGACCTTGGCACGGGCAATGGATTTACCCGCAACCGCGCGCTGTGGGTGCCCCTCGGAGGCCACGTACTCAAGCCCTCGGGCAACCTGCTGCAGGTGCGCGTCAGCGGCAGCGCCGACACCCGCGGCGGACTTTCGCGCATGAGCCTGGGAACCACTGCGGCCGTAGGGCCGGCCTTCCAGGTGCGCCGTTTCCTGCAAAGCATCGCCCCCACGATGCTGATGTTCGCGGTGCCGATCTGCCTGTTCGGCGCCATCCCGCTGTGGTTCAAGACGCGCCGCTACATCCACCTGC
>NZ_JBFUAZ010000290.1:0-5064 GCF_056406035.1 Polaromonas sp. P1_E1_2
GTCACGCGCGGTGGTGGAGGAGGGCGCCTGCACCCAGTTGCGCTTGAAGAAAGAATTGCCGATGACAAAACGCGTGCGTTCCTCGTCGCCCAGGTTGGCCAGCGGAAATGAAAACGCGTTGTGGCCGGTGGCAAACACCGTGGTGTCGCCGCCGGTTTTCTCGTCGTCGGGCGCCGTGCCGGCTTGCGCACCCGGCCCTGCCGACGCCCAGAAGGCCAGCCCTGCCAGTCCCGCTGCGGCCATGCAGGCAAGCACTACACGCGCAGGGCGCGCGACCATCCGGGACGAAGCAGCGTCGGCCATTTAAGGTTTGACCAGGGTCAGCTTGGTGATGCCGGCGGCGTTGGCGGCTTCCACCAGGTCCTTGCTTTGCTGCACCAGGCTGTCGACGGTTTTTTGCACGCGCAGCCGGCCGGGTGCGTCTTTGGCGCCGACGATTTCGCGGTCAAMCGGTGCCTGAATGCCTTCGGCGGTGGCGACGGATGCTGCGATCTGCTTGCTGGTGCGGTCTGCCAGTGCCGGGTTTTTCACCGCCACCAGGTCACGCAGCGACGGGCCGGCCAGCGTCGTGCCGTCGGCGCGCTTGTACTGGCCCAGCCAGGCGTTCTGGATGCCTTTGGCGTTGTTCACCACATCGCGGTGCGTGTTGTCGGAAAAGCATGAGTGCTCATCTTCCTGGTCCTGGCTGGCCAGGGCGACTTCGAGGCGTTCACCGGCGAGTTCACCGCGCGAAAGCGAGCCCAGGCCGACAAACATCTTGCGCACCGACTCCATGCCGCCGCGCTCGAACTTCGCGCGGTAGGAGGTCGACGTGGGCGCCCAGGCTTTGGTGAGGATTCCGAGGTCATCGACCAGCAGTTCGGTCACCACCTTGAGGTATTGGCGGCGGCGGTCGGCGTTGGGTTTCTTGCCGTCCACAAAATCTTCAAACGAACGGTTGCCTGGGCCGGTGGTGCTCAGGTCCTGGCCCCACAGCAAAAATTCAATCGCGTGCCAGCCGGTGGCGATGTTTTCTTCGCCGTTGCGCTCGTTCAGGCTGGCCAGCCGCTTTTTGTTGATCACGGCCTTGCGGTTGTTGATRATGCCGGCGTTGGGCGCGTCCTTCACGTAGTCGACATAGGACTCGTCCATGGGCCAGGCATTGATGCGGCCTTCGGGGCCGTTCTTGTCATCGATCGGGCCGCCGTAAAAACGGAAGGCCTCGGTCTGGCCGTAATACTCGCGCGCGTCCAGCCAGGCCTTGCGCGCCGCCTTGAGGCCATCGTCCGACGGTGCGTCGGTAAAAGCCTGCACCGCTTTTTGCAGGATGAGCGTGCTGGCCAGCGTGTCGTCATAGTTTGATTGCACCAGGTGGGCATAATGCTTTGCCACGGCGGCCGCCGTGGTGGCTGGTGCCGCCACTGTGCCAGGCTCGGTACCAGCCGCTGCCGTTGCTGCGGGCTGGGCCATGGCCGGCACGGCAAGCAGGGCCACCAGGGCGGCAAGGATGGCGGGTTTGATTGCTGGTTTCACGACGACTCCTGTGTCTTTGTTAATCGGTCAAAGTGTGATTATACAAATGAGAATCGTTATCGTTATCAATAACGTGACATTCTGTGAGGCTGTGCGGACGCCCGCCGGACCGCTTGTTCAGGGCCTGCGGCGTTTGCCCGGTTTGCGCGCCTCATAGCGTTTCATCAGCGGCGTGACAGAAATGCCATGGGCAATCACCGAGGCGACGACCACCGCGAGCGTGATGGAAAGCAGCCGCTGCGCGAGCGCGGGCGGGAGGTGGTGGTTGATGGCGTAGAGCAGGTAATACAGCGAGCCGATGCCGCGAATGCCGAACCAGGCCATCAGGCGGCGCTGCGAACCCCTGACCGGCGTTCCCAGCAGTCCGATAAAAACCGCCGCCGGCCGGATCACCAGGAACAGCGCCGGGATAAACCACAGCACTTCAGGGCGAAAGCGTGTGGTGGCGACCAGCACCCCCACGGCCAGCACGATGGCGACTTCCACAAAACTTTCCAGCTGGCTGTTAAAGCGCTCTACTGCGCGCATCATGTGGGCGGGCGCTTCCGCGCCCGAGGCTTCCTGGTCATCGGGGCTCAGCGTTTCGTCGGGCGCGGCCGCAGCCTGGGGCGCGGGCCGCGCAWCGGGCTCGTCGATGCGGCGCAGCGCCAGGCCCGCCGTAAACACCGCCAGGAAGCCGTAGGTGTGAAAGAGCAGCGCCAGGCCGTACGTCAACCCGATGAGCCCCAGCGCGATGAATTCGTCGGAGCCCAGCGCTTCGCGGTGGCGCATGCGCAGGTAAAGAATGGCGCGGCCCACCAGCGTGCCGAGCAGCCAGCCCAGGGCCAGGCCGCCGGCCACGGCCCACAGCACATCGACGGCCCACCAGCGCCAGCCGCCTTCGCCGAGTTCGTGCAGGCCCAGCAGGCCCAGCCCAAGCATCACAAACGGAAATGCGGTGCCGTCGTTCAGGCCGCCTTCACCGGTGAGACCGAAACGCAGGCGGTCGCGGTCGCCCGGGTTGGCCACCTGCACGTCGGAGGCCAGCACCGGGTCGGTCGGTGCGAGGATGGCGCCCAGCAGCACAGCGGCGCCCACGGGCAGATCCAGCACATAAACGCCCAGTGCGGTGATGGCGGCCACGGTGACCACCATCGACACGGTTGCGAGTTGCACCGGAATGCGCCAGCGCCCATCCCGCACGCGGAACTCGAGCTTCATGCCGGCGGTGAACAGTGAGATCAGCACGGCCACCTCCGTGAGGCGCTCCAGCAGCACCGTGTTCTTGAGGGCGTCGAGTTTGAGCAGCCCCAGCCCGACGGGACTGACCGCCAGGCCGACGCCGAGGTACAGCATGGCGGCGCTCAGCGGAAGCCGCGCAATGAAAGAGCCGCCCAGAGTCATGGCAATCAGCAGCGCACCGGCCACGATGCAGGCCAGCGTGAAGGTGGTGGGCTCGGCAAAAGTCATCGCCCCACCTTACGGCAAGCGGGGGCGTTGCGGTATCAGCCGACGCGCCGTTGCCGTGGTGCCTGGATGCGCCTGGCAGACACGTTTGCGCCCCATTCCTCAAGCGAAAAGCGCTCCGGGGCTAATAAATACCAGCGCAAACAGCTATAAAAACCATAGCAAGCCGCGGAATGTCGTTCCAGCGCCTACCAGTCCACCAGGCTCAGGCCGATGCTCAGAACATTGCGCTTTCGGTTGTAGTCCACAAGGCTGTCACCGTAGCCGCTGAAAAGCTGCACGTGATAACGCAGGCCGGTGTAGTTGGGCGACGAGGCCGGCGCCATCATCCAGTCAAACCGGGCCGAGCCGCGGGCTTCCTTGCGCAGCGAGTGGCGCAGCGTGACGCCCACGGTGTTGGCCTTGTTGATCTGCCAGCTGCCCGTGACTTCTGCGCGGCCCACATAGTTTTCGATGCCGGGGTTGTCGTCATTGCCCGAGGACTCCTTGAGCCGGTCCCAGATGCGCCCCTGCAGGATCAGGCCTGAGTCCTGGCCCAGTGTTTTCTCGGCGGCGCCCATCAGGTAGACGCGGTTCCAGCTGCGTGATAGCGGCAGCGACTGGCCATTGGACTGGTGCACCAGCCCCAGGCCCGAGAGCCGGTAGTTCCAGCCACCGGCCAGCGGAATCTGGTGCGGGTAGATGTAGATCACCTCGGGCTCGTGGTCGGTGGTGCGAAACGGCCGCGAGATGCTGCCGTTGAACAGCTGCCAATAGCTTTGCTGCGTGTAGCCGAACCAGACCGAGTCATGGTCGTCGTCGTCGTTGTCGCCGCTTTTCAGCAGGCCTTTGGCGACCTTGGTGCGCACCGACAGCTGGATTTTGTTTTCAGTGCGCATATAGGGCACGGAGGTCAGCGCGGTATGCCCTGCGGAGGGTGATGAGGGCTGTGTGTTCACGCTGTCGGCGGTGGAGACGGCCAGCGTGATTGGCCGGTAACCGCGCAGCGAGAAGGTGTCGCAGTCGGTGCCGCGCTGCAGTTCCCAGAAGCGGGACAGTTCCGAGTACCTGGTGTTTTTGCAGCCGATCGGCTTGCCGTCCGGCGCTTCGGTGTTCAGTGATGGCAGCAGCAGCACCGGGGTGGCCGGCTGGCCGGTCTGGACATTGGCCGGCGCTGTGGTCAGGCTGGGCGCCGGTGTGTTGGCGGGCGTTTGCGCATCGGCCCATTGCTGGAAGCAGGTGAGCTGCGCCGCAGGGTCGCCCTTCATGGCCTGACAGGTTTGCCAGCCTGTGCTGGATGGGCGGTTTGCCAGCGTGGCCTGTGCATGTGCCGCAGCCGTGGTGCCAAGACCCAGGAGGGCCGGAAGCACCGTGCAAAGCGATGCAGCAGCAGGATTGAGAGATTTCAGTGGCATGGTCGGTCTTGAAAATTGCGCTGTTCAGGGCAGCCGGGTCAGCGTAAAAGGCACATCGGGTGCATTGTCCGGGGCGCTGCTGCTGGTGTCTTTCCAGGTGCCCTTGAAGGCCTTGCCGCAAGAACCTTCGACCATTTCGCCGTTCCAGGTGCCGGTGATGCTGACATTGTCGGAGGACTCGTCGAGCAGCAACATGCCGCCCTCCAGGTCACCGGCCAGTGCTGCCTTGGCCGCATGTCCGGCAATGGCTTTGGAACCGGMGGCCGGCCCCAGATCGCGGCTCACGATGCCGGCCAGGCTTTCGGCGAATTCGGCATGCCGTTCCAGCAGCATGGTGGCGCGGGCCGGCAAGCCGGCAGGTGGGCGGTCAAAGCGCACGGCCCACAGGCCATGGAGTTGCGCGGCTTTCATCTCCGTGGCGGCCGGGCACGTGGCGTCAGGTTTCGTTTGGGCCGTAGCGCTAGCGGATACTGCGCAAGCGGCGATTAAAAAAAGAGCGGGTCGAAGAAAAAGCAAAGTCATGAACAAGTGAGTGCACGGCCTGGCCGTGCAGTACGGGCTGTAGCAACGCAGCAAGGCGGACGGAGCGGCCAAGGCTGCAGTGCAGGGGGTGAAACGGAAAACTCGGGCACGCGAGTGCGGGGTTGATGCAACGCGCAGGCCGTGGAGCTTGCGCACTATCTCATGAATAGATCTCAATCAGGTTAAGAAC
>NZ_JBFUAZ010000291.1:0-5055 GCF_056406035.1 Polaromonas sp. P1_E1_2
TCCTTGATGACGAGTTTTTTGTAGACGCCGCCAAAGGGGTCACTCATCACGATTTCTTCAGCGCCGCTGCCACCCATGAATTCACCGGCGCTGAAGAGGTCGATGCCGGTGACCTTCAGCTTGGTGGACGTGAGCGAGCCGGAATAGCGGCCTATGCCGAACTGCGCCAGGTGGTTGGCTGCAACCTTGGCCTGTTCGAACAGCGGGGCCACGAGGCCATAGGCAATGCCGCGGTGGGCTGCGCATTCGCCGACCGAGTAGATGCGCGCATCGGTGACGGTCTGCATGGTGTCGTTGACCACGATGCCCTTGTTGCAGTGCAGGCGCATGGATTCCGCGAGCTGTGTGTTCGGCCGGATGCCGACCGCCATGACCACGAGGTCAGTGGCCACTTCCGTGCCATCCTTGAATTTGATCGAGGTCACGCGGCCGTCTTCACCACCCACCAGTTCCTGCGTCTGCGCGCCGATCATGAACTTGAGGCCGCGGTCTTCCAGGGATTTTTGTAGCAGCTTGCCCGCCACGTCGTCAAGCTGGCGCTCCATCAGCCAGGGCATGACGTGCACCACGGTGACTTCCATGCCGCGCAGCATCAGGCCGTTGGCCGCTTCCAGGCCCAGCAGGCCGCCGCCGATGACCACCGCTTTTTTGTACTTCTGGGCTGTGGCGATCATCTCGTTGGTGTCGGCGATGTCGCGGTAGGCAATCACGCCCTTGAGGTCTTTGCCGGGCACGGGCAGGATGAAGGGGTTGGAGCCGGTGCACATCAGCAGGCGGTCGTATTCCTCTTCGGTGCCGTCTTCGGCGCGGACCACGCGCTTGATGCGGTCCACTTCAACCACTTTTTTGCCGGCATGCAGCGTAATGTGGTTGTCCTTGTACCAGTCCCAGCTGTTCAGCACGATTTCGTCGAGCGTCTGCTCACCGGCCAGCACGGGGCTGAGCAGGATGCGGTTGTAGTTGGGATGGGGCTCGGCGCCGAAGACTGTAATGTCGTAGAGGTCGGGGGCGACCTTGAGCAGCTCCTCAAGGGTGCGAACGCCGGCCATGCCATTGCCGACCATCACCAGTTTTGATTTTTTCATGGGGCTACTCCAGATTGATTCGATGTCATTTTCAAGGTCCAATGTGCAAGCGTCATGCCACGGCGAACGCGGCAGCAGATGGGCAACGGGCGGGCTGGGCGCGGTGAATGGCCTCGGCGCCGGGATAAGGCGCAGCAACGCAGCGGTAGTTCGCCAACACCAGCGGATCTGTCTGATTTGTCAAAAATTGAGTGGAAATCATGATGCTCTCTCCCGGAAAAACAGGGATCCGGGCTGTCAACCCGGTATGAGGCACACCATTACGCACGTCGTTGTGCGCAGAACCCGCAGTGCATTCGCTAAGGTTGGGCGCGTCGTTACGCCCGCTGCAAATGACGCAAGACTTGTGCCATATCATTGGGATTCGCAGCTTTCCCGGCACCGGCGTGGCGGTGGCATGGCCTGCGACTTGCGAACTGTGTCGCTGTTCCCCGCTTAACCTCTTGATTTGTATGACCTCCGCATTGGTAAACCTGAACGGCCCTGGTGGCGCACATCCCCTGGTTTCAGACCTGGAGGCAGCTGGTATCCAGGTACTGGGGCCTGTGGATGAGCGCAGCAAACTGGTGCAGGAAGTGCTTCGGCAAGCACCCGATGTGGTGATTTGCCATGACCCGCTTCCGGGTGATGAGCTTTTCAAGGTGCTGCAGCTGGTGGCTGACACGGCGCCGTGTCCCGTCATTGTTTTCACCAGCGACACAGACGCGGGAAAGATCACGCGGGCCACCGAGGTGGGGGTTCATGCCTATGTGGTCAACGGTTATGGTGCGCAGCGCCTGCGGCCCCTCATTCACCTCGCCAAGGCGCGTTTTACCCGCGAGCAGGCCCTGCGTGCCCAGGTGCAGGAGGCAGCCAGCCGGCTTGAAGAGCGCAAGGCGGTTGATCGCGCCAAGGGCATTTTGATGCGGGCCCGGCAGATGTCGGACGACGACGCCTTCCATATTTTGCGGACCGCTTCCATGCATACCAACCAGCGGCTGGGGCAGGTGTCGGAGCACATCATCCATTCGGCGCGCTTCGCTGAGGATGTCAACCGTTCCGGCCAGTTGCGCATGTTGTCGCAGCGGCTGGTCAAGCTTGCCCTGTTGCAGCTGGCGGGTGTGCAGGCCGCCCGGGCCAAAGAGCTGCTGAAGGAGTCGGTGCTGCGCATCGACGCCAACCTGGTTTCGCTGGGGAAAAGCCTTTCGCAGCCCACATTTGGAGACCTGCTCGGGCAGGTGTCCATTACCTGGGGACGGCTCAAGATTGCCTTGCAGGACACGCCCGCCGCTGGCAGCATGGCTCACCTGGATGAACTGGCAGACCTGCTTTTGCAGGATGCCGAGCGCATGACCAGCAGCCTGGAGAGCGCCGGCGCAATGCCTCCCTTGCAGATGCTGAACCTGGCTGGCCGGCAGCGCATGCTGAGCCAGCGTTTTGCCAAATATGCCCTGCTCAGGGCCACGGGTGGCAAGGCAACGCTGGCCCGCAGCGAGGCCGGCATGGCCGAGTCCCAGGCGGCATTCGAGCAGGCCTTGCAATACCTGAACGACATTCCGCTGACCAGCAAGGACATCCGCCTGTCGCTGGACCGGGCGGCCATCAGCTGGCAGCACATGCGCGAGGGCGCGCTTGCCATGGACAAAGATCCCCGGCGCCTGGAGGGTCTGGCGACGGCCAGCGAAGACCTCCTCGACGTCTTTGAGCAGCTGTCGGCCCAGTACGAACACAGCATGCAAATGCTGGTGGGCTAGGGCCTGCACGCCAGTCGTGTATTGTTGCGATGCACCAAATTCGGGCATTAAACTTGCTTATCTTGGTGCATGGCATTTGATCTGGACATTGGCTTCGCTTCATTGGCGGGCCGCAAGAACACCAACGAAGACTTTTGCGCTGCGATGCTGCCCGAGGCGGGGCAGGAGGGTATGGGTTCCATCGTGGCGATTGCCGATGGCGTGAGCACAGGCGGCATGGGCCGTGAGGCGGCGCAGACCACCGTGACCAGCCTGGTCCGTGACTACTACGGCACGCCCGAAACGTGGGACACCACCGTGGCCCTGGACCGCATCATCGGGGCGCAAAACGCCTGGCTGGCGGGTATCAACCAGCGCCGCAGTCCGGCCATGGGCCTGACCACCCTCACGGCGCTGGTACTGCGCGGGCAGTCGTACACGCTGGCGCATGTCGGCGATTCGCRGGCCTATCTGCTGCGCGGCGGCAAAACCCAGCAGCTCACGCACGACCATGCAGTCAATCACCCGGACTTTCGGCACCAGTTGCTGCGTTCGGTGGGGGCCGAGGACCATGTGGTGGTGGACTACATGCAGGGTGACCTGCAGGTCGGCGATGTTTTTGTGCTGCTGACGGACGGCGTGCACGGCGTGGTGCGTGACGTGCGGCTGCAGGGTTTTGCCGATCTTGAGGCGTCTGCCGACGCCCAGCTTGCAAGTCAGAACCTGGTCGAGGCGRCCCTGGCGGCCGGCAGCAACGACAACGTGACGGCCGTAGTGGTGCGGGTGCGCGGTTTGCTCGACGCAACACTGCAGGACGTCAACCGCATTGCGCAGACCTTGCCCATTCCGCCCCGCCTGAAGGTGGGCGATGTGATGGACGGCCTGAGTGTGACGGCGCCGGTGGCCGACAACGGCATCAATGTGCTGTATCAGGTGCGCGATCCCGCTACACGGGTGCTGTATGCCCTCAAGACGCTGCACCCGTCGAGGTCGCATGACGAAGAAGAGCGTGCCATGCTGGCCCACGAGGCCTGGCTGGCCCTGCGCATGCAGTCGGGCAGGGCTGCAGGGCATCTGGTCAACCTCCATGAACGCCTGCCGAACGGTCAGGAGCGCAGCGCGTTTTACCTGCTGTATGACTGGCACAGCGGCGAGACACTTCAGCAGCAGCTTGACCGCCGCCACAAGTTCAGCGTGGAGCAGGTGCTGGGCGTGGCCACCCAGGCCGCGCGGGCGCTGGGCCGATTGCACCGCCAGTGCGTGATCCATCGCGACATCAAGCCCGCCAATCTCCATCAGGGCGAAGATGGCGTGCTACGGCTGCTGGATCTCGGCGTGGCATTGAGCGGGCGCGAGCCCGAAGCGATGCGAAAGCTGCACGCCGGCACGCCCAGTTTTATCAATCCCGAGCAATGGGGCTTCAGCGCAAGCAGCACAGATGGGCCGGAGGAGCTGCCCGATGCGCAAAGCGATTTGTTCGCGCTGGGTGTGACGCTGTACCAGTTGCTGACCGCGCGCCTGCCGTATGGAGAGGTGCTGCCCTACCAGGCTGGGCGGTATTACCGCGACCCTGTTGCGCCCAGCCGCATCAATCCCGAAGTGCCCATCTGGCTGGACCACGTCGTGCTCAAGGCCGTGGCGCGCGACAAGCRCCGGCGCTTCGAAACCGCCGAGGAATTGTTGCTGGCGCTGGAGCGGGGCGCCTCGCGGCCGCTGACAGCACCGCAGGCCACGCCTTTGATCCAGCGGGATCCTGTGATGTTGTGGAAGCTGCTGCTGGGCGTGAGTGTGCTGGTCAATGTGTTGTTGATTTACTGGTTGCTGTTTTTGCCGAGGTAGGGTGGGTGAGTATTGAATTGGGCTGTGGGGCAATGGGGACGGGCGCAAGTAGCTATTGAATTGATAGCGGCCTTTTTTTGGGGTTGTTGTTGGTTTGATGGAGGCGCTCTCGTCTGAATCCTGCTGGCCGGGGGTTGCCCGGCATGCAACTCACTTTCTTTTGCTTCGCCAAAAGAAAGTAAGCAAAGAAAAGGCGACCCTGGTTCCTGCGTCCCCGCGCTTCGCTACGGGCAACCTGCGGTRCTCKGTCCAGCCGGGGTCAAAAACAACTCGCCTKCGGCTCAAACAAGTTTTTGCCCTGATCCGYYTGRMCCTGCGCTCCTCGGCGCATMCASAAGGGGGTGGARACAGRAATACCRARCAGCCAAGACAAAACTCCGAAYACCWGAAGAAACAAGGACACGCCATGGCGTGTCCTT
>NZ_JBFUAZ010000292.1:0-5016 GCF_056406035.1 Polaromonas sp. P1_E1_2
CAGACCGGGCAGACCGGGATCAAGGTCACGGCCCTTCACCAGCCGCGCGAGCAGCGCCGCATCTGGCTGGAAATGGCACAGAAGAACGCTGGCCTCCAGCTGGCCCGGCTGCTGGCGGAGCAAGGTTCCCAGCAGGCGCGCACGCGCGCGCTGGCCGAGGCGCTGGATCTTCCGCTCGACAACCTCGACACGCTGCGCATCGAATGTTTTGACATCTCGCACACGGCCGGTGAGTCGACCCAGGCCTCCTGTGTCGTGTTCCAGGAGCACAAGATGGTCAACAGCGAATACCGCCGCTACAACATCGAAGGCATCACGCCAGGCGACGACTACGCCGCCATGCGGCAGGTGCTGATGCGCCGCTATACCCGGCTGGCTGAAGCCGCACGCAATGGGGAGGCCAAACTGCCCGACCTGGTGCTGGTCGACGGCGSCAAGGGGCAGGTGTCGATGGCACGCGAAGTGTTCGAAGAACTGGGCCTGGACCTGGGCCTGATTGCCGGCGTTGAAAAAGGGGAGGGCCGCAAGGTTGGCCTCGAAGAGCTCGTGTTTGCGGACGGCCGTGACAAGGTCTATTTAGGGCGGGATTCGGCTGCGTTGATGCTGATCGCGCAGATCCGCGACGAAGCCCACCGTTTCGCCATCACGGGCATGCGGGCCAAGCGCGCCAAGGTGCGGGTGGGCGGCAGCAAGCTTGAGGACATTGCCGGCATTGGCCCCAAGCGGCGCGCCAGCTTGTTGCAGCGCTTCGGCGGCATTCGCGGCATCGCTTCGGCCAGCGCGGAAGACATTGCCACGGTGGATGGCATTTCGAAGGACCTGGCCGAGGAAATCTACCGCGCCCTGCATTGAGGCCGCATCGGTTGCGTGCCCTGTTTCGGGCAGCAGTTCCTTGAAATTTGCTCAGATGTATTTGTGCAACGGAACGCACTGTTTTGGCGTGCTTTGCACCGCTATCCGGCACCACCGCACGGCTCATGCCAAAATCGGGGCATGTTTCTGACCATCCCTACGCTGATGACCTGGACCCGCATCGTTGCGATTCCGCTGATCGTGGGGGTGTTCTACCTGAACCTGGCGCCCACGGAGCGCAACCTGATTGCCACCGTGATGTTTGTCGTGTTTGCCGCCACCGACTGGCTGGACGGCTTCCTGGCGCGCAAGCTGAACCAGACTTCTTCCTTTGGTGCTTTCCTCGATCCGGTGGCCGACAAGTTCCTGGTCTGCGCCTCTTTGCTGGTGCTGGTGCACCTGCAGCGTGCCGACGTGTTCGTGGCGCTCATCATCATCGGCCGCGAGATCGCCATCTCTGCGCTGCGCGAGTGGATGGCCCTGATTGGCGCGACCAAAAGTGTGGCCGTGCACATGCTCGGCAAGGTCAAGACCACGGTGCAGATGATTGCCATCCCTTTCCTGCTGTTTGACGGCGTGCTGTTCGGCGTGATCAACACGCACGCGTGGGGCACCTGGTTGATCTGGATCTCCGCCATCCTGACGGTCTGGTCCATGATTTATTACCTGAAAAAAGCCATCCCGGAAATCCGCGCGCGCGCCAAGTAATCCTGCCCTTGGTGTTGCCGTTCTAAGGCTTCTGTTCTTGAGTTCTTCCTCTTCTTCATCCTCTTCCGGTGCGCTGATCCGGGCCATGCCCGCTGTGTTTGTCCTGATCTGGAGCACCGGCTTTATCGTCGCCAAATACGGTTTGCCTTATGCGCCGCCGCTGACTTTCCTGGCGATCCGCTATTTTCTGTCGATTGCTTGTTTCCTTGTCTGGATCGTGCTCGCCCGGGCGGCGTGGCCGCAAGGCCGGGCGCAATGGCTGCATCTGGCCATGACCGGCGTGTTGATGCATGCCGGTTATCTGGGTGGCGTCTGGATTGCCGTGAAGTCGGGCATGGGTTCGGGATTGACGGCACTCATTGTCGGACTTCAGCCAGTGCTGACTGCGCTGTGGGTTTCGTGGGTTGCCTCGCCCGAGGCTAACGGCGGCGAGGCCAGGGTCACCTCACGCCAGTGGGCCGGTCTGGCGCTGGGGCTGGGCGGGCTGTTGCTGGTGGTTTCGCGCAAATTTGGCACGGGCCATGAAGTGACGGCGCTGACGCTGGCCTGCACGGTCTTTGCGTTGTTCAGCATCACTGCGGGAACGCTTTACCAAAAACGTTTTGTCAAACCTGCCGATGTGCGCAGTGCCAATGCCATTCAGCTGGCCGCTGCTTTCGTGGTGACTCTGCCGCTTGCGCTGTTTGAAACTGAAGCGATCACGTGGAACCATCAGGTTCTGGGCGCCATGGCGTGGTCGGTGCTGGTGCTCACGCTGGGAGGAAGCTCCCTCCTTTATCTTTTGATCCAGCGTGGCGCAGCTACAGCCGTGACCAGCCTGCTGTACCTGGTTCCGCCAACGACCGCCCTGATGGCATGGCTGTTGTTTGACGAACCCATTACGCTAAGCACGATTGCCGGCACCGCGCTCACGGCGTTGGGCGTGAGCCTCGTGGTGCGGGCCGCGAAGCCGGCGGCAGCGTAGTTTTCCAGGGCGCTTCCTGAAACTGTGCGACCAGGTGGTCAATCAGCAGGCGAATACGGCGTGGCTGGTCGGTGCGGTAGGGGGCCAGCCAGTGAATGTCGGCATCGGGCATTGAATAGGCCGGTAAAACGCGCACGAGCCGGCCCGATGCGATGTGCGGTGCAATATCCCAGAGGCTGCGCAGCATGATGCCGCGGCCTTCCATGCACCAGTCGCGTACCAGTTCCCCCGAATTGCTGGCCAGCGGGCCTTGCACGCGAACGCGTACCGCTGCTTTCTCTCGTTCCCTGTGCAGCGGCCAGACATCAAAACGCTGGCCCGGGGCATTGCCGTTTTCGCGCACGATCAGGCAGGCATGGTCCTGCAAGGCCTCCAGGCTGGCGGGCGAGCCGTGCTGTTTGATGTAGCGGGGCGAGGCCACCATGATGCGCTGGTTGCGTGCAAGACGGCGTGACACCCACTGCGCCGCCTGCCGCCCCTGTATCGACCAGAGCCAGATGGCGCCGTCGTAACCTTCCAGCGCGAGGTCGGGCAAATGCTCGGTGAGCTCCAGCTGTATCTCGACACGCGGATAACGCTCCTGGAATTCCGCCAACGCAGGGCCCAGCCACAGGCGGCCGAATCCAAAAGTTGCAGCGAGCCGGATCAACCCTGTGGGCTCCGCTTTTCGCTCCTGCAACTCTGCCTCGAGCGCCTGGAAGCCCTGCAGGAGGAGGATGGCTCGTTCGCAGACTGTTTCGCCTTCAGCGGTGGGGCTGACGCGGCGGGTGGTGCGCTGGAACAGCCGTTGGCCCAGCCTGGCCTCCAGCGCGGCAAGCCGCTTGGTGACCACCGGTGGCGCTACATCCAGGCTTTGCGCTGCGGCCGCCAGGCTCCCGTGGTCGCGAACGGCAAGCACCAGTTCAAGGTCGCTGCGTTCCATTGATTAATTCCTTTTTGGAAATAATTGATTGCCTGATTATTGCTTGTATTGGATGCCACTCTTCTACAAAATCAGGCAAAGATCTAAAAATCGTTCAAGGCATTCAACGCCGGAGTACCGGGGAATTGATTGCGCGAAGGTGAACCAAGGCAACTGATTGATGTTTGAGAATTTCGTTTCGTGCGATGTCGACGGCCCGGCTGGCAGCTTGCACACCCTGCGGGGCGGCGCAGGGTCGCCACTTCTGTTGCTCCACGGGCACCCGCAAACCCACGCGATGTGGCACCTGGTTGCGGGAGAGCTTGCGAAAAAATTCACCGTCGTGATGATGGACCTGCGCGGTTACGGTGACTCCGCAAGGGTTGCTGGGGACTCAGCGCACGAGGCCTATTCCAAACGCGCGATGGCGCTGGATGCCGTCGCTGTCATGCGTCACCATGGGTTCGAACGGTTCCAGGTGCTGGCGCACGACCGCGGCGCGCGTGTAGCCCATCGCCTTGCGGCGGATCATCCTGGCGCGGTTCAGCGGCTGATGCTGCTTGACATCGCGCCCACGCTGGCCATGTACGACAACACCTCGGATGCATTTGCCCGTGCTTACTGGCACTGGTTCTTCTTGATCCAGCCGCCGCCTTTGCCGGAGGCCTTGATTGAATCCGATCCGGTGCGTTACGTGCGCAGCGTGATGGGTAAGCGCCATGCGGGCCTTGCGGCTTTCGCGCCGGCCGCCCTGGCCGAGTACGAACGCTGCGCGCAAATTCCCGGCACCGCACAAAGCATCTGCGACGACTACCGGGCCTCTGCCACCATCGACCTGACGCACGACCGCGCGGACGTCGCGGCCGGCCGGCGCCTGGCGCAGCCGCTGCGCGTGCTGTGGGGTGAACATGGCGCGGTGGGCCAATGCTTTGATGTGCTGGACCTCTGGCGGGACCGGGCTGAAGATGTCTCGGGCCGGAGCCTGCCTTGCGGTCACTACATTGCGGAAGAAGCGCCGGCGTTGTTGCTGGCAGAAGCGCTGAGTTTTTTCAAACCCTGAATCAGCGGCTCTCAACGGGTCAAATTAACGCCAACTACAGTCAAAAAGGAACACCATGAGCAAGAGCATCGGAAAAAAACGCATCGCCGTCATTGCAGGCGACGGCATCGGCAAAGAGGTTATGCCAGAAGGCGTGCGTGTGCTGGAGGCTGCGGCCGTCAAATACGGCATTGACCTGCAGTTTGACCACTTCGATTTTTCAAACTGGGACTACTTTGAAAAGCACGGCAAGATGATGCCGGACAACTGGAAAGACCAGATTGGCGGCCATGACGCGATCTACTTCGGTGCGGTGGGATGGCCCGAGAAAATTGCCGACCACGTGTCTTTGTGGGGTTCGCTGCTGCTGTTCAGGCGTGAGTTCGACCAGTACATCAATTTGCGGCCGGCGCGGCTGATGCCCGGCATCATTGCRCCGGTGGTCMGGCGTGACGGRAGCGCGMGKCAACCTGGTGAAATAGATTTTTACATCGTCCGYGAAAACACCGAGGGCGAATATTCCAGCATTGGCGGGCGGGCTTTCCCCGGCAC
>NZ_JBFUAZ010000293.1:0-5005 GCF_056406035.1 Polaromonas sp. P1_E1_2
ACCTGCGGGTCGACACCATCAGGCCGGCATCAGCTGACGCAAGTTTTCGGCGCTACTTCCGGGTGGACGCCGCAACAGGCGATGGCAGTTACATCGTCATGGACGCACCACCTGCACAGGAAGATTGCAAACCTTTCGTCAAGGTCGCCGGCCTGATGAACGGCGCCGGCTTGATTGCCCCGCGCGTACTGGCCTGGGATGAACCAATGGGCTTCATGCTGCTAAGCGACCTGGGTGCGCAGACCATGATGGAAGCAATTAGACCGCCCGCCGAGGTTGACGCTATCGCCAGCCCCACTCCGGCGCACTACGACCTGTATGTGGATGCGGTGGAGGCCCTGGTGCGCTGGCAACTCGCCTCCACGCCCGGCGTGCTTCCGCCCTATGACGACGCACTTCTGTCTCGCGAGCTATCGCTCTTTCCAGACTGGTATGTCGCCAAACATCGCAGCCTGGCGCTGGACTCTGGCCTTCAGGACAAGCTGAACGCCATCTTCGAACAGATCAAGGCCAGCAATCTGAATTCGCTGGATGGCGCACGGGTGTTTGTGCACCGCGACTTCATGCCTCGCAACCTGATGATCACCCGGCCCAGCAACGCAGGGGGCATGCAATTTTCCGACGGGCCGCCCCTAGGGAACGAGCCCCGCAGCGTATCGAAACGGGGCAGCGCAGTACGCGAAGCGACAAGCGTGGGGGCTCCACCTTTGGGCGTGCTGGACTTTCAGGACGCGGTCTACGGCCCCATCACCTACGACATCGCCAGCCTGATGCGCGACGCCTTCCTGAGCTGGGAAGAAGATTTCGTACTGGACATCACCGTGCGCTATTGGCAAAAAGCCCGCAAGGCGGGCCTGCCGGTCGGCGACGATTTTGGCGAGTTTTACCGGGCCGTGGAATGGATGGGCCTGCAGCGCCACCTCAAGATTCTGGGCATCTTTGCGCGCCTCACGCTGCGCGACGGCAAGCCCAAATACCTGGCCGACACACCCCGCTTCATCAAATACGCCCGCAACACCGCCGCGCGCTACCGGCAACTGGGGCCGCTGATGGTGCTGCTCGACGAGATTGAGGGTAACGAAACCCGTGTGGGCTACACCTTTTGATGCACAATCGGGCTGTAGCGCTTGCTGGTTCTGCGCCAGCAGCTATTATTTTTATAGCGTTCACGGCAAAGTCCTAACAATGCATCTTCCTGCACCAGCACCATGACCGCCCGGTTTTTCGCTGACATCGCACTGGCGCCCGGCAGCGTCGTCAGCCTGCCGCCGTCCACTGCGCGCCACGTCCAGGTCTTGCGGATGCAGCCCGGCGACGCCCTGACAATATTCAACGGCCAAGGCAACGGCCAGCCCGGCAGCGAAGGGGAATTTGCAGCCACCGTCGAGCGCATGGGCCGCAGCGATGTGGAGGTCCTTATCGGCGGCTACACCGCCACGGCACGCGAAGCCAGCCGCTCCATTCACCTGGCCGTCGGCATGCCCGCCAATGACCGCATGGACTGGCTGATTGAAAAAGCCGCCGAATTGGGCGTGGCCAGCATCCAGCCCTTGATGAGCGAGCGCAGCGTGCTGCGCATCAAGGGTGAGCGAGCCGACAAAAAAATCGCGCACTGGCGGGGCGTCGCCGTCGCGGCCTGTGAGCAATGCGGCCGCAGCCGCATACCACCCGTTCACGACGTCGCTAACCTGTCTGACTGGCTCAAAGGCGCGGGGCAGGGCGCAGCTGGCGGCACCCGGCTGCTACTCTCATTACAAGACGGCAGCCGGCCGCTGGCCGAAGCGGTGGCCGCAGCTGATGCCGGCGCACTGACCTTCCTGAGCGGTCCCGAGGGCGGCCTCAGCGCGGCTGAAGAGGCTGCGGCCATGGCTTGCGGCTTTGCGGCCGTCACCCTCGGCCCGCGCGTGCTTCGGGCCGAAACCGCACCGCTCGCCTGCCTGTCGTTTCTCGCACTGACAAGCGGCACGCCATGAACCGCAATCTCTGGCTGCTGGCCGTCTGCCAGGGCCTCTTTCTCACCAACAACGTCACCTTCATCGCCATCAACGGCCTGGTCGGCCTGAACCTGGCGCCGCTGGGCTGGATGGCGACACTACCCGTCATGGGCTACGTGGTGGGTGGCGCGCTGTCCACGTCCGTGGTGGCGCGCACGCAAATGCGCTTCGGGCGCAAGATTTCCTTCCAGCTGGGCCTGCTGGTGGCCGCCGCCTCGGCCCTGCTGTGCTGCTATGCGGCTTACAGCAAAAATTTCTGGCTTCTGGTGGCCGCCACCGTGGTGGCGGGCTACTACAGCGCCAATGCGCAGCTCTACCGCTTTGCCGCGGCCGAGCTCGCCCAGCCTGCTTTTCGCGAAAAAGCCATTTCCCTGGTCATGGCAGGCGGCCTGCTGGGCGCCGTCGCCGGGCCCAACCTGGCGGCCTCTACGCGGGGGCTGACCGACGTGCCCTTTGCAGGCGCCTACCTGGCGCTGGCCGGCGTGGCGCTGCTGTCGATGGCGCTGCTGGCATTCATCCGGTTTCCGCCGCCGCCCGAGGCGCATGCCAGCCGCGGTGGCCGGCCGCTTCGCGAAATCATGCGGCAGCCGATCTTCATCGTGGCCGCCGCAGCCGGTGCCCTGGGCTTTGGCGTGATGAACCTGCTGATGGCGGCCACGCCAATTGCGATGCAGGTTTGCGGCCTGCCGTTTTCCAGCGTCGCGCTGGTGCTGGAGTGGCACGTGATCGGCATGTTCGCACCCGGTTTTTTCACCGGTCACCTGATCCGGCGCTTCGGCACTTTGCCCATCATGGCGGTGGGTCTGGCGCTCAATGGGGTGTGCGTGCTGATCGCGCTCTCGGGCGTGGAGCTCAAGGAATTTCTGGCGGCGCTCTTTTTACTGGGCCTGGGCTGGAATTTTCTTTTCACCGGCAGCACCACCCTGGCGCTTGAGACCTATCGGCCGGAAGAAAAAGACAAGGCGCAGGGCGCGCTCAATTTCTGTATTTTTGCCGTGCTGGCGGTTTCCTCGCTGGCCTCCGGCGTGCTGGTGACCACCCAAGGCTGGGCGCTGCTGAACCTGGGGTCGCTGCTGCCGCTGGGGCTCACCGCCGCCGCGCTGGCCTGGCTTGCAGTCGGCCAACGCAAGGGACAGAAGGCCTGAGAACCTGGTTACGCCTCGCACCGTGTCCGACATTGCGGCCAGGCTGGGCATGGAACCCGGCGATGCCGCCAGTTATTGCTATTGTTTTTATAGCTGTTTGCGCCCGTTCTTATTGGGCTGAAGCCGAATTTCTCTTGAGATTTTCTTAACCGCTAGAAGCGGGCGTCCAGCCAGGCCTTGAGCGTGTCAAACACCGGCTCCGACTCGACTTCATTGAATATCTCGTGATAGAGGCCCTCAAAGCACCGCGACGTCACCGTGCCGGCGGTCACGGCCGGTGAGTTGGCCGCGTTTTCCGCGAAAGCGCGGCTGCCGGCCGGATTGACAAGCCGGTCCGCACCCGCATACATCAGCAGCGTAGGCGTGCGCCATTGGGCGGCGGCCGCCACCGTCGCGGGACCCGCTGTTGCGATGAATTTGCCCAGGCGTGGCGAGATTCTGTCGTGCACCAGCCGGTCGGTGAAGTATTTTTTGACCACCTCTTCATCGTGCGAGATGTAGCGCGCGTCCAGGCCGTTGCCTACACACAGGTCGGGTGCCAGCCTCGGCATAAAGGCCAGCAGCAGCTTTTGCAAGGCGTTGAGCCCCGGATCCAGCGCGGGAGAAGACATCACGAGGCCATCCACGGGGCGAATGCCCAGCGCGACAAACCGGCTCACCACCAGACCGCCCATGCTGTGGCCAAGCAGAACCAGGGGAAGATGCGCAGGCGGCTGCGGGCTTCGTCCGTCCGCGTTGACCTCCTCCAGAAGGCGCACGCAACGCAGGCGCGTGTCGTCGACTATTTCGGCCAGGTCGTCCAGCAGTGCAGTCTCATTGGGCAGCACACCACGGAACCCGCCCGATTCGCCATGGCCGCGCTGGTCGTAGGCACGCACGGCAAAACCCCAGTCGAGCAATTGGCTGGCGACATGGTCGTAGCGGCTGGCGTGCTCGCCCAAGCCATGGACCAGCAGCACCATGGCGCGCGGCGGCAACGCATGTTGACCCATTTCGATGGCCAAAGCATCCAGTGGCCACTCATAGAGAGCCAGGTTCTCGCCGTCGCGGGCGGTGAAAGGCGCTAGGACGGTGGAATGCATGCGGCAGCAAAAGCCTGGCTTGAAACAAGCGCTGCCGGCAAACCGCGGCGCAAAGAAGGGWAGCTCACCCGCATCAACCGGGAACGCGGGCCATCACATGCGCGACCGCGGCGGTCAGCTTCTTGGCGTAAGGCACGTTCAGGAACTCGTTGGGGCCGTGCGCATTGCTCTTGGGGCCGAGCACACCGCAAACCATCATCTGCGCCTTGGGGAAGCCCTTGCTCAGCATGTTCATCAGCGGAATGGTTCCGCCCTGGCCTATGGTGCCGCAGGGCGCGCCGAAGAAGCTTTGCGACGCATCGTTGAGCGCGTTCTCAAACCAGGGTACGGTGCTGGGCGCGTTCCAGCCGGTGGCGCCGCCGTTGCTTTCAAACGTGACTTTGGCCTGGTAAGGCGCATTGTCTTCCAGCAGTGTCTTGAGTTCCTGCACCGCCGCGCCAGCGTCGATCAGCGGCGGAAAACGCAGCGAGAGCTTGAAGGCGGTGTAGGGGCGCAGCACATTGCCCGCATCCTTGAGGGCTGGAAAACCTTCGGCACCCGTCACGCTCAGCGTCGGGCGCCAGGTGCGGTTGAGCAGGGCTTCCACCGGGTCAGTCGTGGTGGGCAAGGCAAATGCGCTGGAGCCTTCGCAGTCGTAGTGCGCCCACGGAAAACGCTTGTAGATTTCCTCGCCGAGGATTTTGGCCGTGGCCTGCGCCTGCGCCAGCCGGTCAGCCGGAACCTCACAGTGAAAGCTTTGCGGCAGCAGGCGACCGGTCTTGCTGTCTTCCAGGCGGTCCAGCAC
>NZ_JBFUAZ010000294.1:0-5004 GCF_056406035.1 Polaromonas sp. P1_E1_2
TCCCATCCCTATACCGTGGGCCTGCTGGGTGCCATACCGCGCCTGGACGCGGATGACGAAGCGCTGGTCGCCATCCCAGGCGCGCCGCCCAACATGGCGCGGCTTCCCAAGGGCTGCCCGTTCAGCGAACGTTGTACGCTGGCCAGCGATCAGTGCCGTGACGTGATGCCCGCGTTGCTGCCGGCCTTGCACAACCCGGCGGTGCTCAGGGCTTGCCACAAATCAAGTGAGGCTGTGTCTGAACTTGCGGCCAAGGGAGCCGTCCATGCGTGATGCCTCTCAACCTATTTTGTCGGTGCGCGACCTGAAAGTGCACTTCAGGATCAAAAGCGGCGCCTGGCCCTGGTCGCCGGCGCGAATCCTGAAAGCCGTGGACGGCATTTCCTTCGACATCCATGCGGGCGAAACGCTGGGCGTGGTGGGTGAGTCGGGCTGCGGAAAATCCACCTTGGCGCGTGCGGTGCTGAACCTGATTCCTGCCACCGCCGGCAACATTGTCTGGATGGGCCAGGAGATGACGGGCGCTTCATCTCAAGCCTGGCTGGGCGTGCGGTCAGACATCCAGATGATCTTCCAGGATCCGTTGGCCTCGCTGGACCCGCGCATGACCATCGCGCAGATCATTGCCGAACCTTTGCGCACGCATCGCCCGCGCATGCCCGAGGCCGAAGTGATGCAGCGCGTCAAGGCCATGATGGGCCGCGTTGGCCTGATGGCGCAGCAGATCAACCGCTACCCGCATGAATTTTCAGGCGGCCAGTGCCAGCGCATCGGTATCGCCCGGGCGCTGATCCTGGAGCCCAAGCTCATCATCTGCGACGAGCCGGTGTCAGCGCTCGATGTCTCGATCCAGGCGCAAATCATCAACCTGCTCAAGGCGCTGCAAAAATCCATGGGTCTGGCGCTGATCTTCATCGCGCATGACCTGGCCGTCGTCAAACACATCAGCGACCGCATTTTGGTGATGTACCTGGGGCATGAAATGGAAGTGGCGAAAAAGAAGGCGTTGTATGCCGCGCCGCGTCACCCCTACACGCAGGCGTTGCTGTCGGCCATCCCGATTCCCGACCCGGCGCTGGAGCGCAAGAAGGTGATCCAGCTGCTGCAGGGCGACCTGCCGTCGCCGATGTCACCGCCCTCGGGGTGTGTGTTCCGAACGCGCTGCCCCTTGGCCGTTGCGCGCTGCGCTGAAGAGGTGCCTGAGCTTCGCCGCCTGGACGACCAGACGGAAGCGGCTTGCCTGCTGGCTTGAAGTCTTAAGCCTTTTAGGGCTCCAGCCCTTTAAGCATGAGCGCAAGCAGCTATAAAAATCATAGCAAATTCCGGCCGAATCATCACCGGACAATGCACAGGTACACCGCAAAAACGGCGACCAGCCACAGGGTTTCCAGCAGCATCAGGGCCATGGGCCGCCAGCCGAGCTGCACCAGTGCTTCAAACGAGGTCTTGATGCCCAGCGCTGAAATGGCGACCACGAGACACGCGCGCGACACATGGCCCAGCGCCTCATTGAGCCGTGGCGTCACCACGCCCAGGCTGTTGGCCAGCACCAGCGCCATGAAGCCGACCAGGAAGAAGGGCAGCAGCGGCGTGCGCGGGCCGGTATCGCCGCCGGGGCTGCTGCGCCGCCGCCAGTACCAGGCCAGCACTGCCACCACAGRCACCAGCAGCGTGACGCGAAAGAGCTTGACGATCACCGCGACGTCGCCAGTCTCGTGCGATAGCAGCAAGCCGGCGCCGACAACCTGCGCCACGTCATGGATGGTGCCACCCAGGAAGATGCCGGCAGCGGTGTCGTCCAGCCGCAAACCCTTTGCCAGCAACGGAAACACAACCATTGCCAGTGTCGAGAGGCCGGTGACGCCGACAACGGTTAGCAGTGTGTAGCGCTCGCTCTCTTCGGTTTTGGGCATGACGGCCGCCACGGCCAGCGCTGCGGAGGCGCCGCAAATCGAAACAGCCGCGCCGCAAAGCAGGCCGAAATCGGTCTTTAAATCAAAGCGCCGTGCCAGCCAGGCGCCCAGGGTAATCGTGCTGGCAATGCCCAGCACCGCGGTGGCCAGCGGCCCGATACCCAAGTGCCCGATTTGGGAGAGCGTGATGCGCGCACCCAGCAAGGCCACGCCGATGCGCAACAGGGTTTTGGCGCAGAACTCTATACCGGGCCGGCAGCGTGCGTCCTCGTGCAGGAAATGAAAGGCCAGTCCGAACAGCAGGGCGTATAGCAGTTGCGGGCCGCCGTAATGTTCGGAGACGAAAGTGGCGGCCAGCATGATGAGCAGCGGCGAGGCAATGCCCGGCCAGAGGCTGCGGGTGCGTTGGAGCCAAAGGTGTGCGTGGCTGGGCATGGTGATGCAAACCTGAAAGAAAAGGGCAGGCGAGAGCCGCCGCGGGGGCGGATGAAAAGGAGTGAGGGAGAGGAAAGAGGCTGGGGGAGAAGCGAAGGGCAAAGGCGCGGAGGTAAAACCTTCAGGCAGCCAATGCGGCAAACCCCTGTTGCAAGTCGCATATCAGGTCGACCGGGTCTTCCAGGCCGATGTGCAAGCGCACGATCTGGCCATGGCCCGACCAGTCGGTCACGCTGCGCGCGCCCCGCATGTTGGTCATCGTGACCAGGCTTTCATAGCCGCCCCACGAAGCGCCCAGGCCAAACAGCCGCAGGCCGTCGATCAGCCGCTCGGCGGCGGCCTGGTCGAAGGTGCGCTGGAGCTCGAAGGACAACAGGCCGTTGGTGCCCTTGCAGTCGCGTTGCCAGATGGCGTGACCTGGATGGCCGGGCAGGGCCGGGCAGAACACGGTCGCCACTTCGCTGCGCGTTTGCAGCCAGGCCGCCACCTTCAGGGCGCCGCTTTCATGCAGGGCCAGGCGCGCGGCCATGCTGCGTGTGCCGCGCAGCACCAGGTAGGCATCGTCGGGGCTCACCGTCATGCCGAAGGCATCGCTGCGCTCGTTGAGCGCCTGCCAGGCGGCTTGCGTGGTGGCCACGGTGCCCATCATCACGTCGGAGTGGCCCGACAGGTATTTGGTGGCCGCCATGATGGACACGTCGGCACCCAGTGCCAGCGGCCGGTATTGGTAGCCGGAGCCCCAGGTGTTGTCGGCCACCAGCAGCAGGCCCCGCGCACGGGCAATGCCGGCCAGGCGCGGCAGGTCGCACATTTCATACACCAGCGAACCCGGGCATTCGGCATAAATCATGCGCGTGCCCGGCTCGATTTTTTCTTCCACGTCGCTGCCGTCGGCTGCAAAGAAGGTGCAGCGGATGTTGTAGGGCGTGAGGAAGGACTCCACCAGCTTGCGCGCCGGTTCGTAGACGCTGTCCGACATCAGCAGGTGGTCACCGGGCTTGAGGTAGGACAACAGCGTCATCGCGATGGCGGCCAGGCCTGTGGGAAAGAGCCGGGTGCGCCAGGCGCCTTCAAGCTCGCTGACCATGTCTTCCAGCGCGTAGTTGGTCGGGTTGCCGCGCGCCCCGTAGGTGAACACGCGCTCCTCGCCGCGGCGCAGGCGCATCTCGCGCTGATGCGCCGTGTTGTCGAACAGCACGGTGCTGGCGCGCACCACGGCCGGGTTGACCGGCCGGCCGCCGTCATAGGCCGGCTGTTTGCCGGCGTGGACCAGGCGGGTCAGGGGTGACGCACTGGGTGCGGTGGCCGGTGGTGTTTTTTTGCTCATGTCGGGGCGGTTTGATGAATCCGGGGTCAGTCTAGCTTGGCGCCCGAGAGCTTGACGACGCGCGACCAGCGGGCGATGTCTGCCTTGAGCTGCGCGGCAAAAGCTGCCGGTGTGTTACCCACCACTTCGCTGCCGCCCTCGGTGATCAGCTTGCTGACTTCCGGCGACTTGAGCGAGCGCACGATGCTGTCGTGCAGGTAGGCCACGCGTTCGGGCGGCGTGCCGGCCGGTGCGAAGAAGCCGTACCAGTCTTCAAAGGTCGTGTTCTTGTAGCCCAGCTCTTCCAGCGTCGGCACCTTGGTGAAGACGCCGATGCGGCGCGGGCTGGTGACGGCCAGGGCGCGCATCTTGCCGTTCTGGATGAAGCTGGACACCGAGGCGGTGGAGGTAATGAGCACGTCTACCTGGCCGCCCAGCAGGTCGGTGATGGCGGGCGCCGCGCCCTTGTAGGGCACGTGGGTCATGCTGATGGCGCTGTCTTTTTCCAGAACCACGCCGACGAGGTGCGAGAGTGTGCCATTGCCGGGCGTGGCATAGGTGACTCGCCCGCCTGGGGCTTTGGTCTGCGCGGCGAGGTCGGCAAAACTTTTCAGGGGCGAGTTGCTGGCCACTACCAGCACCAGCGGCGCGGCATTGATCTGGGTGATGGGCAGGAAGTTTTTCAGCGGGTCAAAACCCGGCGAGGCATACAGCGAGGGATTGACGGCCATCAACGAGACCTGGCCTGTGAGCACGGTGTAGCCGTCCGGCTTGGCGTCGGCCACGGCCTTGGCACCTATGTTGCCGCCGGCGCCGCCGCGGTTGTCGACGATGGCGCTCTGTCCGGTGATGTCGGACAGGCGGCTCGTCACGAAGCGCGTCGTGGCGTCATTGCCGCCGCCGGCCGGGAAAGGCGACACAAACTTGATGGCCTGGTTCGGGAAGCCGCCGACCTGCGGCATGGGTTGGGCTGAGGGGGCGCCGTGTACGGAGAGGAGGGCGCAGCACAGTGTGGCTGCGGTGAACTTCAGTTTGGCAAGCATGGGGGCTCCTGAATGAATTGGGGCAAAAGATGAATAAAAAAAATGAGGCGGCGCGGGGCCAAATCAGTATTACGCGGGGTGGGCGGCCGCGGCATCGGGCAACTGGAATGCCTTCAGTTCCAGCGCGTCCAACTGCCCGATCAGGTTCACTTCCCAGGCCAGGTACTGGCGGGCAGCTTCCTTGTTGCCGTCGTGCCGGTCATGCACGAAGAAAAGGTAGTCGATGCAGTCGCTGTCGGCCGGGATGTTGTCAGTGGCCTGCAGCGCAAAGCCGGCGGCGCGCCAGGCATCGAGGCCGCCCTCGAGC
>NZ_JBFUAZ010000295.1:0-4993 GCF_056406035.1 Polaromonas sp. P1_E1_2
TGGTGGCCCTGCGCGCGGTGCAAACCAGCGACTTCATGACGGCCGACTGGGCCGAGTTGCCCTACGCGTTGCTCAAAAAGGTCTCGGGCCGCATCATCAACGAAGTGCGGGGCATCAACCGCGTGACCTATGACGTCAGCAGCAAGCCGCCAGCGACGATTGAGTGGGAATGACTGGAGTAGAGGCCTGAGCCATGCCCGGGCAATCCGCTTTACCCGGCTTTGACGATGCGCCGGCACCGACGGACCGGCTGTTTTTCGCGCTCTTTCCTGATGCTGAGACCGCTGAGCGCATTGCGCAGTGTGCCCGGCAATTGCGCACAGAACACGGTCTGCATGGAACGCCGCTGAAAACCGAACGTTTTCACATCACGCTGCATCATCTGGGCGATTACGTCGGCCTGCCCCAGGGGGTCGTCGAGATGGCAAGCCGGGCCGCTGCAGCGGTCGAGGCGGCACCGTTTTCTGTCACCTTTAACCGGGCCACGAGTTTCGCCAGTTCTCCGCGCAACCGGCCTTTTGTCCTGCGCGGTGACGCCGGCCTTGCCGACCTGATGGCGTTCCAGCGGGCGCTGGGCATTGAGATGACCAAGGCTGGGCTGGGGCGCTGGGCGAAACCGGCCTACACGCCCCATGTCACCTTGCTCTATGACGACCGCGCGGTGGCCGAACAAGCGGTTGAGCCCATCACCTGGACGGCCGGCGAGTTTGTCCTTGTGCGCAGCCTGATCGGCCAGACGCTGCACGTTGCACTGGTCCGCTGGCCATTGCGCCCCTGAGCCCACGGGAACGGATTCCGGGGAAATTTCCGACGGGTCAAGCCGCCGCCAAATCCAGTTTTTGGCCTATGCTTCAGSCCATGTACATGCCGCCCCAATTCAAAGGCGACCGCGCAAAGGCTGCGGCGCTGATCCAGGAACACCCCTTTGCCAGCTTGATCAGTGTCGATGAGGCCGGTCTTCCGTATGTCACGCATTTGCCGCTGCATCTGGAAGATCGCGGCGATCAGCTGGTGCTGCTGGGCCATGTGGCCAAGCCCAATGCGCACTGGCGCTACCTGCAGACACGACCGCAGGCCGTGGCTACGTTTCTCGGGCCTCACGCCTACCTGTCGCCCAAGGTCTACCCGGACCTGGCGCGGGTGCCGACCTGGAACTATCTGGCCGTGCATTGCACCGTCCAGGCCACGCTGATCGAAGATCCCCTGGCAAAAGACCGCCTGCTTAAAAAGCTGATTGGCGACCATGAGCCACCTTACGCCGAGCAATGGCGTGGTCTGGGCGAAGAGTTTGCCCACAAGATGCTGGCCGGCATTGTGGCTTTTGAATTGCAGGTGACCGATCTTCAGTGCAAGGTCAAGATCAACCAGCACAGGCCCGAGTCCCACGCGGCGATGAAGGCCATGTACGCCGCCGGAAACGAAAACGAGCGCGGTCTGGCCAACTGGATGGCCCGCCTGGGCATTGCCGGCCCAAGCAACACATCAACGGAGGCTTGAAATGCGCGCCATGTTCAGCATCGTGAGCCTGTTGGTCGTGTTGGCCATCGTGGGGTTCCTGGTCAAGAAGCAGTTGGGCAGCCAGCTGGCCAGCCCACCGGCGGCTGGCGTGCCCGCAGTCTCTGGCGGCGCCACGCCGCAAGAACAAAGCCGGCAAGTGCAGCAGCAGGTCAAACAGTCCGTGGAAAGCCTGATGCAGCAGCCCCGGCCGTCGCAGGACGACAAGTAATTTAAGAGGAAAAAGGCTGTAGCCATTGCAGGACGAGCGCAAGCAGCTATTAAAATAATAGCAAATGAATGACATCTCCTTCATGCAGCAGGCGCTTGCGCAGGCCCGCCAGGCAGCCGCGTCGGGTGAAGTGCCTGTGGGCGCGGTGGTGGTGCGGCGTGGCGAGGTCATTGCCACAGGCCGTAACGCCCCGGTGGACGGGCACGACCCGACGGCCCACGCCGAGATCGTGGCGTTGCGTGCGGCGGCTCAGGCGCTGGGTAACTACAGGCTGGACGATTGCGAACTGTTTGTCACGCTGGAACCCTGCGCCATGTGCAGCGGCGCCATGCTGCATGCCCGGCTCAAACGCGTGGTGTTTGGCGCGACCGACCCGAAGACCGGCGCCGCCGGTTCGGTCATCGACCTGTTTGCCGAGTCCCGGCTGAACCACCAGACCCAACTGCAGGGCGGGGTGCTGGCTGCGGAATGCAGCGCACTGCTGCAGGAGTTCTTTCGCCGGCGCAGGGATGAGCAGCGCGAGGCATCGCGGCTGGCCCATCCGCTGCGCGAGGATGCATTGCGCACGCCCGACGCCGCGTTTGATGCCCTGCCGGGCTATCCCTGGCCGCCCCGTTATGTGAGCGACCTGCCGGCGCTGCAGGGGCTGCGCATGCATTACCTCGACGAAGGCGGCGGTGAGAACAAAGTGGGGGGAGGCGGCCTGACCTTTCTGTGCCTGCACGGCAACCCGGCCTGGAGCTACCTCTATCGCAAGATGATCCCGCCGCTGCTGCAGGCCGGGCACCGCGTTGTAGCTCCGGACATGGTCGGGTTTGGCAAAAGCGACAAGCCCAAGAAGGACAGCTTTCATAGCTTCACCGCCCATCGCCAGATACTGCTCGAGTTGGTAGAAAAACTGGATCTGCAGAACGTCGTGCTTGTGGTGCAGGACTGGGGCGGTTTGCTGGGCCTGACGCTGCCGATGGTCGTGCCGCATCGCTACAAAGGCCTGCTGGTCATGAGCACCATGCTGGGCACCGGGGATGCTCCCTTGCCTGCAGGCTTTGTGGCCTGGCGCGAGATGTGCGCCAGGAACCCCGGGTTTGATGTGGCGCGCCTTTTTGCGCGTGGCAATCCGCAGATGAGTCCCGCAGAGTGCGCGGCCTACAACGCGCCGTTTCCGGACAAAGGTCATCGCGCCGCGCTGCGCGCGTTCCCGCCCATGGTGCCGGATGCACCTGATGCCGACGGCGCCGCCATTTCACGCCTGGCGCGCGCCTTCTGGCACAACGACTGGACCGGCCGGACCTTGATGGTGGTGGGTGCGCAGGACCCGGTGCTGGGCCCGCCCGTCATGAAGGAGCTGCAAGCCCTGATCCGCGGTTGCGGCGAGCCCTTGATGCTGCCGCGGGCCGGCCACTTTGTGCAAGAGCACGGTGAGCCGATTGCGCAGCAAGCAGTGCGGTTTTTCAGTCCGCCAGCTTGAAGACCGGTAAATGCCAGCCCAGGAAGATGGCGCTCAGCCGCAGCGCCGCCACGGCCACCAGCCCAATGCCGAACGCCCAGGAGGGTCTCAGGCCCAAGGTCTTCAGAGCCAGGTACAGCACAATTCCGGCAATCGCCGCGCTGGCATAAATGTCCTGTCGCAGCAGCAGGGGGATCTGGTTGCTGCAGATGTCGCGCATCACGCCGCCGGCCACACCGGTCATGGTGCCCATCAACACCACGATGATGGGCGACAGCCGCGCTGCCTCGGCCAGCTGCGCACCTGAAAGGGCAAACAGGGCCAGGCCGAAGGCATCGGCCACCAGCAGGGCCTGCGCAGGAATCGGCAGGAGCTGTACATACAGCACTGTGCCCAGTGCCGCCGCGCAGATCACCAGCAGGTAGGTGGGGTTGGCCATCCAGAACACCGGGTGCCGGTTCATCAGCAAGTCCCGCAGGGTGCCTCCGCCGATGGCCGTCAGCGAGGCCAGGACCAGCACGCCCAGCAAATCAAGCTGCAGGCGTCCTGCCGCCAGTGCGCCACTCACTGAAAACACGGCAACGCCGAAGAGGTCAAGCAGGTAAAGGAACATGGTTGACCCGTTTATACCTGCTGCTATCCGCGGCAGGGAAGGGGCGAAGGTCTTCGCGGGATGGGATACTTGCATCCGTGAAAAAACATATCTACATCTATTCCCCTTCCAGCGCGGTGCGCGACAAAGCAGCTTTCAAGCGTGGCGTGAAGCGCCTCGAGTCCCAGGGGCATGAAGTTGAAATCGATACCGATGCACTGGCGCAGCATCAGCGTTTTGCCGGCGACGACGAAACCCGGCTTGCCTCTATTCACCGTGCGGCAGCCAGTGGGGCCGACATCGCCCTGATCTCCCGCGGCGGCTACGGCCTCACCCGCATCCTGCCGAAGATCAACTACAAGGCGGTCGCCAAAGCTGCTGCCGGAGGCACGCGTTTTGTGGGCCTGAGCGACTTCACGGCCTTTCAGATGGCCATGCTGGCCAAAACCGGCGCGATGACCTGGGCGGGCCCCTCGCTGGACGACTTTGGCGCGGAAGCACCTGACGACATCATGGAAGCCTGCTTTGACGACCTGATCACGGGGCAGGGTGAAGGCACCGGCTGGCAGCTGCCCAAGTTTGCTATGAATTTAATAGCTGCTTCCGCCCGTGGTGAAAAGGCTGGAGCCGGATTCACCATTAAAGACGCGGTATTCTGGGGTGGTAACCTCGCCATCCTGTCTGCGCTGGTGGGAACGCCTTATCTGCCGGCCGTCAAAGGCGGCATCCTGTTTGTTGAGGATGTCGGCGAACACCCTTATCGGGTGGAGCGCATGCTCACGCAGCTGTTGCAAGCCGGCATTCTGGCGCAGCAGAAGGCGATCGTTTTTGGCCAGTTCACCAACTACAAGCTGGCGCCGAACGACAAGGGCTTCAAGCTGGATACCGTCATTGCCTGGCTTCAGGGTCAGGTGAAGGCACGCGTCTTGACCGGCCTGCCGTTCGGCCACGTGCCAACCAAGGTCCTGCTGCCTGTGGGCTGCAAAACTACCCTGGTGGTAGAAGACCGGGATGCTTTCCTGCTCTGGGGCCATCAGCACTAGCCGACGTTAAAACGCCGGCCCCCGCTGAGCCTGTCTGCCGGTGGCGGTGTTCAGGGCAAAAAAAAACCAGCACGAAGCTGGTTTAAAAATAGCCTTGGAGGCCAGGAAGAAAACGGAAAAAACAGGCGGAAAAAGCGAAAAAACTGAAAGCTGGAAGGTCAGGTTGTCAGGGGGCTGGACCGGGA
>NZ_JBFUAZ010000296.1:0-4971 GCF_056406035.1 Polaromonas sp. P1_E1_2
AGGCGGTCCAGCACCTGGCGCATGATGCGAAAGCTCGACGGCACCAGGCCGCTGGCGTCGCCGGAGTGCACGCCTTCGGTGAGGATTTCCACCTTGAGCACGCCCGCCGCGTTGCCGCGCAGGCTGGTGGTCAGCCACAGCTGGTCGTAGTTGCCCGCGCCGGAATCCAGGCACACCACCAGCGCGACGTCGCCCAGGCGCTCACGCAACGCATTGACGTAAGGCAGCAAATCATAGGAGCCGCTTTCCTCGCAGGTTTCGATCAGGCCAACGATGCGCGGGTGCGGCACGTTCTGCGCTTTGAGCGCCTGCACCGCGGCAATGCTGGCGTAGACCGCATACCCATCGTCGGCGGCGCCACGGCCATAAAGCTTTCCGTCTTCGTACTTGGCCATCCAGGGGCTCAAATCATTGCGCCAACCGGTGAATTCGGGCTGCTTGTCGAGGTGGCCGTACATCAACACGGTTTGCGTCGAATCGGCGCGCGTGGCCGGGATCTCAAAGAACAGCACCGGGGTGCGGCCTTCGAGGCGCACGATCTCCAGCTTGAGGCCTTCGACCTTCTGCGCCTCGACCCAGGCCGCCGCATTGCGCATGACGGTGTCGATGAAGCCGTGCTGCGCCCAGTCGCTGTCAAACGTGGGGGACTTGGCTGGGATGGAGATGTAGTCGGTGATCTGTTTGACGATGTCGCCGTCCCATTGGGCCGTGACCTGGGACAGGGCCTGGGCGGCGTTAAGGATGCTGGCGGGGATTTCGCGGTGCAGTGGGGCGTTCATTGGAAAGGCTCCGGGAACAAGGATATCGGCTTTTAGGGCAGCATTTTGCTACGGCACCTGCTACTGTACGCTTCCGACACAGACCGCGCCACCGGCCACGGGAAGACCCGCAATTGGAGAATTCAACCTACAGCGCATCGCGGGCGGCGTGGACAAAGATAACTCCTCCAATTGGACGAGAAAGCAGACAAGTACGCCACGGAGCCGCCATGACACCAGCAAGCCGCGCACACACGCCATCTTCCGCCGCCACGCCAGCCACGGTAGCCGATTCCCGCATCCGCGCTGGCGTGGGCGGCTGGACCTTTGAGCCCTGGCGCGACAACTTTTTCCCAGCCGGCCTGGCGCACAGCCGCGAACTCGAATACGCAAGCCGCCGGCTGAGCGCCATCGAGGTCAACGGCACCTACTACGGCACGCTGAAGCCGGCCAGCTTCAGGAAGTGGCACGACGAGACGCCGGACAACTTCATGTTTTCCCTCAAGGCCTCGCGCTACGCGACCAATCGCCGCGTGCTGGCCGAGGCGGGCGAGTCCATCCAGCGCTTCACTGAAAGCGGCATCAGCGAACTGGGCGACAAGCTGGGCCCCATCGTCTGGCAATTCATGCCCGGCAAGGTGTTTGAGGCAGGGGATTTCGAGGCGTTTCTGTCGCTGCTGCCCAAACAGGTGGACGGCCGGGCGCTGCGCCATGTCGTCGACGTTCGCCACGAGAGCTTTATGTCGCCCGATTACCTGGCGTTGGCGCGCCGTTACAAGGTCGCCACTGTATTTACCGACGCTGACAAATTTCCGTCTTTCGCCGACCTCACGGGTGACTTCGCCTATGCCCGCCTCATGATGAGCGAATCAGGCCTGGAGACCGGCTACGAGGAAAGCGCGCTGAACGCCTGGGCTGAGCGCGCGCGGCAATGGGCTGACGGCTCCGCGCCGGCCGACCTGCCGACGCTGGAAGAAGCCCCGGCACAGGGCAAGCCGCGCGACGTGTTTGTGTATTTCATCAACGGCGCCAAGGAAAGGGCGCCGGCGGCAGCGATGGCGTTTTTAAACCGCCTGGGCTTCACACCCTCTGCTTAACCGTAGACCGCCATGGCTTCGCCGAGCCGTATTTCGCGGCCGGGCGCCCACTCGGCATTGAACTGCAGCGGCCCTTTGGGAAACAGCATGACGACGGTGGAGCCCAGCAGGAAGCGGCCCATTTCCTCGCCCTGCTTGAGGCGGATGGCGGAGGTTGGCTCGTCGGGGTAATCCCATTGCCGCACCACCTTGCCGCGCGGCGGGTTCACCACGCCGTGCCACACCGTGGCCATGCTGCCAACGATGGTCGCGCCGACCAGCACCAGCACAAAGGGCCCGCGCGCCGATTCGAAAACGCAGACCACGCGCTCATTGCGCGCGAACAGCCCCGGCACGCCGCGTGCGGTAACGGGATTGACGGAAAACAGGTCGCCCGGCACATAAATCATGCGCGTCAGCCGACCGCCTGCAGGCATGTGGATGCGGTGGTAGTCCCGGGGGCTCAGATAGAGCGTAGCGAAATGGCCGTCCTGGTAATGCGCCGCCAGCGCCGCATCCCCGCCCACCAACGCAGTAGTCGAATAACTGTGACCCTTGGCCTGAAAGATCTGGTCCTTCTCGATCGCACCGAACTGGCTGATCGCACCGTCCACCGGCGAAATCAGCTCGGCATCAGCCAGCGGCCGCGCGCCGGGCTTGAGCGCACGCGTGAAGAAGTCGTTGAAGGTGAGATAGCTCGCAATGTCGGAGTTGAGCGCCTCGTCCATGTTGACCTGGTACTTGGCGACAAAGCGGCGGATGATTTCGGTGGTGACCCAGCCACGCTCGCGCGAAGCTACAAAACCGGCAAAGTTGGTCAGCGCCTGCTTGGGAAACAGGTATTGGGGGAGGACGGCGAGTCGGTCGGACACTAGGCGGCTTGAATGGAGGGAGGAAGGGCCATTCTATCGACGCCGAAACGTCTTTCCCGCCGGATATCGGCGCACTACTGTGCGGGATAACCCGCCTCGGCCAGCGCAGCCGCCACGGCTTGCCTGTCTTGCGAGGATTGCACCACAACCTTTTTGCCGGGCAAGTCCACACTGACCTGCGCCGCTGCATCCAGCGATTTGATGGCCTGGGTGACGGCGCCAACGCAGTGGCCGCAGCTCATGGCGGGGATATTGAATTCCATAAAGACTCCTTGGAAGCTGTCTGAGAGATTGGTACAGGGATTACCCAGAAGTCTGAACCTTCCCATGGGGGCAGGGTCAAGCGTAGCCCGGCAAGTCCTGCCTCGATTCAGGGCTATTACACCAAGGCGCTTGACCCTCCCATGGTGGTAAGGTTGAGACTACAGGCATGAACACCCCATCCACGTTAAAAACATCTCCCGTCATGCCGGCGCTGACCGAGTGGCAGTTTCCCGTCCAGGGCATGAGTTGCGCGTCCTGCGTGGCGCGTGTGGAACGTTCGCTGGCCAACGTCCCGGGYGTTGAGGACGTGAGCGTCAATTTCGCGACCGAACAGGCCAGCGTCAAGGTGCGCGCCGGTGTCGGCATGGACGCCCTGAAGACCGCCGTCGCCAAAGCCGGCTACAGCGTGGCCGAACAATCCTTGCGGCTCAAAATAGACGGCATGACCTGCGCCTCCTGCGTGTCGCGCGTCGAGAAAGCGCTCAAGCAAATGCCAGGGGTGCTGTCGGCCAGCGTCAACCTGGCGACCGAGACCGCCGAAGTCCGCGTCGCGGGCAACGCCGCGATGTTGCCGGCGCTGGTGGCGGCAGTGGCCAAAGCCGGTTATCAGGCGAGCGAAATCCCCGCTTCGGGCACCCCCGTGGACAAAACTGGCGCGCCCTGGTGGCCTATCGCGCTGGCAGCCGTCCTGTCTGCGCCGCTGGCGCTGCCCATGGTGGGGGCGCTGTTCGGCAAGGACTGGATGCTGGGCGGCTGGTGGCAATGGCTGCTGGCCACGCCGGTGCAGTTCTGGCTGGGCGCACGTTTTTACCGCGCCGGCTGGAGCGCCTTGCGCGCCCGCACCGGCAATATGGATTTGCTGGTCGCGTTGGGCACCTCAGCTGCCTACGGCCTGAGCGTCTATCAATTGCTGCGGCATGGCGGCCATGGCATGGCGCACCTGTATTTTGAAGCCTCGGCAGTCGTCATCACACTGGTGTTGTTGGGCAAATGGATGGAAGCGCGCGCCAAACACCAGACGACCGCCGCCATCCGCGCGTTGYAGGCGCTGCGCCCCGACACCGCGCGCCGTCGGCGCGATGGAAAGGACGAAGACGTAGCCTTGCAAGACATACAGCTCGGCGACCTGGTGGTGGTGCGCCCTGGCGAACGCATCTCGGTTGATGGCGAGATCGTCGAGGGTTCCACGCAGGTGGACGAATCGCTGATCACCGGCGAGAGCCTGCCAGTTGCCAAGTACGCAGGCGACCACGTGACTGGCGGCGCAGTCAATGCCGAAGGCCTGATCGTGGTGCGCACCACGGCCGTAGGCGCGGAGTCCACGCTGGCCCGCATCGTGCGTATGGTCGAATCGGCCCAAGCCAAAAAAGCACCCATACAACGGTTGGTGGACCAGGTCAGCGCCGTGTTTGTGCCTGTGGTAATTGCCATTGCCCTGGTGACGCTGCTGGGCTGGGGCCTGGCCACGCAGGACTGGGAGGCGGCCATCCTCAATGCGGTCGCTGTGCTGGTAATCGCCTGTCCCTGTGCACTCGGTCTGGCCACGCCTACCGCCATCATGGTGGGCACGGGCGCCGCCGCWCGCCAGGGTATCCTGATCAAGGACGCGGAGGCGCTGGAAGTGGCGCACGGCGTCAAGGTAGTGGCTTTTGACAAGACCGGCACGCTGACCGAGGGCAAACCCGAACTGGTGGCGCTGGAGCCCAGCGCAATCGCTGCCAACGAGTTGCTGGCCTGGTCGACCGCCATCCAGTCGGGCAGCGAACACCCGCTCGCCCGCGCGGTCACACGGCGCGCGGCGGAGCAGCAGCTTGAGATTCCCGCAGCGACGGAGTTGCGCGCCGTCGCCGGCCGCGGCATGGCCGCCGTGGTGGCAGGCCGCGAACTGCGGCTCGGAAGCCCGCGCTTTATGCAGGAGCTGGGCCTGGACCTGAACACCTTCGCCACGCTGAATGCACGCGCCAAAGAACTCGAAGCCCAGGGCCGCACGGTGTCGTGGCT
>NZ_JBFUAZ010000297.1:0-4963 GCF_056406035.1 Polaromonas sp. P1_E1_2
GTCCATGCGGGTGGCAGTGGTCGGGCCGGCAGGTCCTACGGCTTCATCGCGCACTGGATCGACCGGGCCGACGTAGTAGATGACGCGGTTGGTGAAATCCACCGGCAGTTTTTCGCCCTTGCCCAGCATGTCCTGAATGCGCTTGTGCGCCGCGTCGCGGCCGGTCAGCATCTTGCCGTTGAGCAGCAAGGTCTGGCCGGGCTTCCAGCTGGCAACTTCTTCTTTGGTCAGCGTGTTGAGATCGACCTTTTTGCTCTTCTTGTAGTCGGGCGTCCAGTTCACGTTGGGCCAGAGATCCAGCGAAGGCGGGTCCAGGTAGACCGGGCCGCTGCCGTCCATCACGAAGTGCGCGTGGCGCGTGGCGGCGCAGTTGGGGATCATCGCGACAGGCTTGCTGGCCGCGTGCGTCGGGTACATCTTGATCTTGATGTCCAGCACGGTGGTGAGGCCGCCCAGGCCTTGCGCGCCTATGCCCAGCGCGTTGACCTTCTCAAACAGTTCAAGTCGCAGCTCTTCGGTCTTGGTCATCTTGGCGCCAGAAGACGATTTGGCTTGGAGCTCGTACATGTCCAGGTCGTCCATCAGGCTTTCCTTGGCCATCAGCACGGCTTTTTCGGCAGTACCGCCAATGCCGATGCCCAGCATGCCGGGCGGGCACCAGCCTGCGCCCATGGTGGGCACGGTCTTGAGCACCCAGTCGACCACCGAGTCGCCGGGGTTGAGCATGACCATCTTGCTTTTGTTTTCACTGCCGCCGCCTTTGGCCGCCACGGTGACGTCGATCTTGTTGCCGGGCACGAGCTCGGTGAAGATCACGGCCGGTGTGTTGTCTTTGGTGTTCTTGCGGTCGAACTGCGGGTCGGCCACCACAGAGGCGCGCAAGGTGTTGTCAGGGTGGTTGTAGCCACGGCGCACGCCTTCGTTGATGGCGTCGTCAATGCTGCCGGTGAAGCCTTCCCAGCGCACGTCCATGCCGACCTTGAGGAACACGTTGACGATGCCGGTGTCCTGGCAGATCGGGCGCTGGCCCGTCGCGCTCATCTTGCTGTTGGTGAGGATCTGTGCAATCGCATCCCTGGCGGCCGGGCTTTGCTCACGCTCATAGGCGCGCGCCAGGTGGGCGATGTAGTCGGTGGGGTGGTAGTAGCTGATGTACTGCAGGGCAGCGGCTACGGATTCGATGAGGTCGGCTTGCTTGATCGTGGTCATGGTGGGTCGTCGTTATGAGGGCGTTTCGGGGAAATTTCGGGCAAACCCCGCAATTATCCGCCCTTGGGCGGGCGACTCGGGCATGTCGGGCGAGAGGATCCAAAACCCTTCAGATGAGAATCTTTCTCGTCTGCGGTCATACTAGGACTCTTAACCATCTTTTTTGACGCGCAGGATATTTCCATGACGACAAGCAGCACGCGCACGGAGCGCGATACCTTTGGCCCTATCGAGGTGCCGGCCAACAAACTCTGGGGTGCGCAGACGCAGCGCTCGCTGCAGAATTTCGACATCTCGGGCGAGCAGCAGCCACGTGAAATCATCAAGGCGCTGGCGCAGGTCAAGCGCTCATCGGCCAGGGTCAACCATGCGTTGGGCCTTCAGGACGAGAAAAAAACCAAAGCCATCGTGGCCGCAGCCGACGAGGTGATCGCGGGCGGGTATGCGGACGAATTCCCCCTGGTGGTATGGCAGACGGGCTCCGGTACGCAGACCAACATGAACGTCAATGAAGTGCTGGCCAATCGCGCCAGCGAAATTCTGGGCGGCGAGCGCGGCGAGGGCCGCCTGGTGCATCCCAATGACGATGTCAACCGCAGCCAGTCGTCCAACGATGTGTTTCCTACCGCCATGCATGTTGCCGCTGTAGAGGCCATGACCCACAAGCTCCTGCCAGCGATTGCGAAGTTGCGCGCGACGCTGGCGCAAAAAGCCCAAGACTTCGGCACCATCGTGAAGATTGGGCGTACCCATCTGCAGGATGCGACACCACTCACCCTGGGCCAGGAATTCTCGGGTTATGTCGCGCAGCTTGACCACGGCGAAAAGCATGTGCGTGCCGCCTTGCCGCACCTGTATGAACTGGCACTCGGCGGTACTGCCGTTGGTACGGGGCTGAATGCACCGAAGGGGTATGCGGAGCAAGTGGCGGCCGAACTGGCCACGCTGACAGGCCTGCCTTTTGTGACTGCACCCAACAAGTTCGAGGCGCTGGCCTCGGTCGACGGCCTGGTGCATGCGCACGGCGCCCTCAAGACACTCGCCGCCAGCATGATGAAAATCGCCAACGATGTGCGCTGGCTGGCCAGCGGCCCGCGCAGCGGCATCGGCGAGCTCAGCATTCCCGAGAACGAGCCCGGCTCGTCCATCATGCCGGGCAAGGTCAACCCGACGCAGAGCGAAGCCGTCACCATGCTGGCGGCACAGGTGTTCGGCAACGACGTGGCCATCAACTTCGGCGGTGCCTCGGGCAACTTCGAGCTCAATGTGTTCCGGCCCATGGTGGCGCACAACTTTTTGCAAAGCGTGCGCCTGCTGGCCGATGGCATGGTGAGCTTTAACGACCACTGCGCCGTCGGCATTGAGCCGAATCGCGAACGCATCGCCGAGCTGGTTGACCGCTCGCTGATGCTGGTGACGGCGCTGAACACGCACATCGGCTATGACAAGGCCGCCTTCATCGCCAAAAAGGCGCACAAGGAAGGCAGCAGCCTGCGCGATGCGGCACTGGCCTCCGGCCATGTCACGGGCGAGCAGTTTGATGCCTGGGTGCGGCCTGAAAACATGGTGGGCTGACGCTGGCCACACCCGGTTCGGGGGGGGTTAGCTGGTGGGTTGAAGGGATTAAGGGTTTACCCTATGATTGTGTCCGTAGATGCCTCACGCCACAAAGGAAATTCATGACCGCCTTCGCCTTGTATTTGAAGATTGCCCAGCCCGCCGCCAGTGCACGCGTACGCCTTGTATTGCGTGAGCTGGTTGCTGCTACGCCTCTGCATATTTTTATCAGCGCGCTGCGAGCGCGCTAATTTTTGCCGGGCGGTTTGCGCCGCCGGCAGTAGACCGCACCACGCGGTTGCTCTTTTCTCTTGTTTTCTTTTCAGTGCCGCCGGTGCAATGCCGGGCACTTGCTGATCCCGCATTGCGCGCTCAGGCTCAGCGCCGCTAACAAGCGCACTCCCCATTCTGTAAATCAAATCCATCGCAGTGGCCGGGGTTTGGCATGGCGCGATTCTTTCAATCCGCTTTCGTTTTTTTGAGCGATGTGTAAAGTTTTTTTCAAACTTGATCGCGGTCAATGGGCTCATAAATGTCCGCTCTCACAATCCGCTCACAACAACAGCATCAACGATTGCAATCGCAATTTCCACGGCATAAAAGAGACAGGAGACATCAATGACATACGCCCCTACGGCAACCCCCGCACCATCCAGCGCCCATCGCTGGATACAGCTTCTCTTGGGCATCGTCTGCATGGCGATGATTGCCAACCTGCAATATGGCTGGACCCTTTTTGTGAATCCGATTGCCGACAAGTACGGCTGGAGCAAGGCCGCCATTCAGGTGGCCTTCACGATTTTTGTGTTGACCGAAACCTGGCTCGTGCCGATTGAAGGCTACCTGGTCGACCGTTTCGGGCCACGTCCGGTGGTCATGGTCGGCGGCATTCTTTGCGGCGTCGGTTGGGTGATCAATTCTTTTGCCGATTCGCTGATGCTGCTCTACATCGCTGCTGCGATCAGCGGCATTGGCGCGGGTGCGGTGTACGGTACCTGTGTCGGCAATGCCTTGAAGTGGTTTCCGGATCGCCGCGGCCTGGCTGCGGGCCTGACAGCCGCGGGCTTCGGTGCGGGCTCCGCGCTCACCATTCTTCCGATCTCGGCCATGATCAAGGGCAGCGGCTACCAGTCTGCCTTCCTGTATTTCGGGATCATTCAGGGTGTGATCGTATTTGTCGTGTCGTTCCTGCTGACGCGGGCACCGGCGAATCTGGCCAAAAGCGGCTCGATCTCCACGATCAATGTGCAACAGAGCCGGCGCGACTACACGCCGTCCGAAGTCCTGCGTTCACCCGTGTTCTGGGTGATGTACGTCATGTTCGTGATGGTGGCGGCCGGYGGSCTGATGGCTACGGCCCAGCTCGGMCCTATCGCCAAGGATTTCMACGTCGGYGACGTGCCCGTCAGCATCATGGGCCTGGYGCTGCCKGCGCTCACRTTTGCCCTGGCCATTGACCGCGTGCTCAACGGGCTCACCCGTCCGTTCTTTGGTTGGGTGTCGGACCAGATCGGCCGTGAAAAAACGATGCTGATCGCCTTTGGCATCGAGTCGGTGGGCATCCTGGCTCTCTACCAGTTTGGCCACAATCCGGTCGCCTTCGTGGTCTTGACGGKTATGGTGTTCTTCGCCTGGGGCGAAATCTACAGCCTCTTTCCTTCAACCTGCGCCGATACCTTTGGCTCCAAGTACGCTGCATCCAATGCCGGCCTGCTTTACACGGCCAAGGGGACGGCGTCGCTGCTGGTTCCACTGTCCAGCGTGCTCACGGCAATGACCGGCAACTGGCACGCAGTGTTCATTGTCGGTAGCGTCATGAACGCGATCGCGGCGCTGATGGCCTGGTATGTGCTGCGCCCGATGCGGCGTGCCGAGATGGAAAAGGCCGTGCTGCCGGCGGCCGCCTCCGGCAAGGCTGCCAGCTTCGGTCCTCTTCCGCAGTCCGCGCAATAGAGAGCAGCATTGCGGCCCGGAGCCTGCAGCGCAATGGGCCGCCGTCCTGCGGGTCTGGGACAATAGGGCATGCTCAAGTTTGTCCACCGCACCCTCAACCAGTTCATCAATTCGCAATCGCTTTCGGGCGTGGTGCTGGCGCTGGCCGCTGTGGCCGCGCTGGTGTTGAGCAACTCGCCATGGGGTGAGGCTTACAACCGGTTTGTGCAACTGCCAGGTGAGCTGCGGGTGGGCGGTGATCTGC
>NZ_JBFUAZ010000298.1:0-4963 GCF_056406035.1 Polaromonas sp. P1_E1_2
ATGTTTACCTACCGCCCCTACTGTGATGGGTGCCAGGCCTGCGTCCCGCTACGGGTGCCTGTTGGCAGCTTCAGCCCCAACAACAGCCAGCGCCGCGCCTGGAAGCGGCACCAGACGCTACAGGCCCGCATCCTCAAGCTTTGCTTCATGCCGGAGCATTACCAGCTCTACCTGCGTTACCAGAACGGCCGTCACGCAGGCGGCGGCATGGACCATGACAGCATTGACCAATACACCCAGTTCCTGCTGCAAAGCCGCGTGAATTCACGCCTGGTGGAGTTTCGCGAAAGCCTGCCTGACGGCGAGCCAGGCGCTCTGAAGATGGTGTCCATCCTTGATGTGCTGGAGGACGGCATTTCCGCGGTCTATACGTTTTACGAGCCGGATGGCCGCGCAAGCTACGGCAACTACAGCGTGCTGTGGCAGATCGAGCAGGCCCGGCGCCTCGATTTGCCCTATGTGTACCTGGGCTACTGGATCGCGGAAAGCCCAAAAATGAACTACAAGGCCGGATTCAGGCCCAACGAAGTGCTGGTCGACGGGCAGTGGGTGCTTTCCGCAGAGCCTGCGGCAGAAAATACAGGCAGGCCATCCGACAAGGCATAGGCATCGGCCCCACCAGGCGCATCATCCAGCGCATCAGGATTTCACAGGGTAAAATTTGCAGCAGAAAGCCTGCACATGAAAAAGCCCGATTCAGCCCTTCCCGCGACACCGACCGTTCAGGTCATTGAAAGGATGTTCACGCTGCTCGAAATCCTGGCGAACCGCGAAGAAGCGCTTTCGCTCAAGGAAATCAGCGAGAAGTCGGGGCTCCATCCCTCTACCGCACATCGCATCCTGAACGATCTGGCCACGGGCCGTTTTGTGGATCGCCCCGCAGCGGGCAGCTACCGGCTGGGCATGCGACTGCTGGAGCTGGGCAACCTCGTCAAGGCCCGCCTGGACGTCCGTGACGCTGCGCTGCTGCCCATGCGCGAACTGCACAAGCTCACGCAGCAGCCGGTCAACCTGAGCATGCGCCAGGGCGACGAAATCGTGTACGTGGAGCGCGCCTACAGTGAACGCTCCGGCATGCAGGTGGTGCGGGCCATCGGGGGCCGTGCGCCGCTGCATCTAACGTCTGTGGGCAAACTGTTCCTCGCGTTTGACGACCCGCAGCGCCTGCGCACCTACGCGACACGCACCGGCCTGCCGGGGCAGACACGCAACAGCATCACGCAGCTGCCAATTCTGGAGCGCGAGCTTTCCAAAGCACGCCAATACGGCATCGCGCGCGACAACGAAGAACTGGAGTTGGGAGTGCGCTGCATGGCTGCAGGTATTTACGATGACCAGAACCAGCTGGTAGCGGGCTTGTCGATTTCGGCCCCGGCTGACCGGCTGGACGAACACTGGCTGCCCAAGTTGCAGGCGACTGCGAATGAGATTTCAGCCGCGCTGGGTTACAAACCCAGGTAAAAGAGGCTACAGCCCAATCAGATTGGACGCGAGCAGCTATAAATAAGATAGCAGGTTGCGCACCTCGGGAAGGCTTAGCCGTTCACCTGCTTGATAGAGGTGCTGACATTCACCTTGGGTTCGGCCACCGGATTCGACTCCACCCAGCGGCGTACGCGCTCGGCATCACCCAGACGGCTCAGCTTGCCGGCGGAATCCAGAAACACCATGATCAGTTTGCGGCCCGCGATTTTGGTCTGCATGACCAGGCACTGGCCAGCTTCAGAGATGTAGCCGGTTTTTTGCAGGCCGATATCCCAGTCGGGGTTTTTCACCAGGCGATTTGTATTGTTGTACTGCAGCGTGCGGGTGCCGACTGCAACTTGATAACCCGTCGATGTGGAGAGCTCACGCAACATGGGGTCGCCATGTGCTGCGTTGACCAGCGTCGCCAGATCCTGCGCACTGGACTGGTTGCGGCTTGAAAGGCCGGTGGGCTCCACATAGCTGGTGTCCGTCATGCCCAGCATTTTTGCCTTGGCGTTCATCAGGTTGACAAACGTGCCCATGCCACCGGGATAGGTACGGCCCAGGGCGTGCGCTGCGCGGTTCTCGCTGGACATCAGGGCCAGGTGGAGCAGCTCACCACGCGTGAGCGTGGTGCCGACCTTCAGGCGTGAACTGCTGCCCTTTTCGGTGTCCACGTCGTCTTGCGTGATGGTGATGAGCTCATCCATGGGCAGCTTGGCGCCGCTGACGATGACGCCGGTCATCAATTTGGTGAGGGATGCGATCGGCAACACAGCGTGATCGTTTTTGCTGAACAGCACTTCACGTGTGTCCTGGTCGATCACCAGCGCGACGCTGGACTTCAGTTCAAGGGGATCTTGCGAACCGTGCAAACCGGCAATCTGACCGAAGGATGGTTTGGCCGGAATGGACACGCGGATGATGCTTCTGCGTTTTGTACCTGCAACAAAACGTACGCTCTTGCGTGTGGAAATAACTTTTTGGGAAACCGACGCCTTGGACGAGGCGTGCTGCTTTTTGACAATGGTTTTTTTGGCGGTTGCCGCATTCGCGGCTGGCACTGCAAAGGCGGCGATCAGGGCCATGAATCCAACGATTTTTAATGCGCGATTGAAAATCTGATGAGACATGGTGGTCTTGCCTGCGTGGGATTGCAATGAATGGGATGGCTGGAGTGTATACAAATAGAAAAAGTCACGCAATATCAAAAACTTGCGCGACTTTCCTAAAAACACACTCACTTTGTGACGTTTTTAACGGTCAAAGCCCCATTCGCACCCAGATTCAACGCTAAGTCATTGAATACAAAGGATTTTATTTTCCGAATTGTTACATCATCCCTGTGCCGCCACGCGGTCAGCTTTACTTTGGAGTTTGTTCAACGCGCTCAAATAGGCTTTTGCCGACGCCACCACGATGTCGGGGTCGGCGCCCACGCCATTGACCACCCGCCCGCTGTTTTGCAAACGCACCGTGACTTCTCCCTGGCTTTCTGTTGATCCGCTGATGGCGTTCACAGAGTAAAGCACCATCTCCGCACCGCTTTTGACGTGTGACTCGATGGCTTTGAGGGAGGCATCAACAGGGCCGTTGCCGTCGGATTCGCCTTTGACTTCCTTGCCGGCCACAGTGAACACGACGCTGGCCTGAGGGCGTTCGCCGGTTTCGCTGTGTTGCGACAGGGACACAAAGCCGTACTGTTCGTTGTCATGCGAAGCGCTTTCATCGCTCGCCAACGCCAGGATGTCCTCGTCAAAGATCTCGCTCTTGCGGTCCGCGAGTTCCTTGAACTTGGCGAAGGCGTTGTTGATGTCCGCTTCGCTTTCCATGGCGACACCGAGCTCCAGCAGACGCTGCTTGAACGCATTGCGCCCGCTCAGCTTGCCCAGCACGATCTTGTTGGCGCTCCACCCCACGTCTTCGGCGCGCATGATTTCATAGGTGTCGCGCGCCTTGAGCACACCGTCCTGGTGAATGCCGGAGGCATGCGCAAACGCATTGGCGCCGACCACGGCCTTATTCGGTTGCACCACAAAACCGGTGGTCTGGCTCACCATGCGGCTGGCCGCCAGAATGTGCTGCGTGTCGATTCCAAGTTCGAGGCCGAAGTAGTCCTTGCGGGTTTTGACCGCCATCACCACCTCTTCAAGCGAGCAGTTGCCGGCACGCTCGCCCAGCCCGTTGATGGTGCATTCCACCTGCCGCGCGCCGCCAATCTTCACACCGGCCAGAGAGTTGGCCACGGCCATCCCCAGGTCGTTGTGGCAGTGCACGGACCAGACAGCCTTGTCGCTGTTGGGGATACGCTCGCGCAGGTTCTTGATGAAGTTGCCGTAGAGCTCGGGGATGGCGTAGCCTACCGTGTCGGGCACGTTGATGGTGGTCGCGCCTTCCTTGATCACGGCCTCCAGCACACGGCACAGGAAATCCGGGTCGGAGCGATAACCGTCTTCAGGGCTGAACTCGATATCGCCCATCAGATTTTTGGCAAAACGCACGGAGAGCTTGGCCTGCTCGAACACCTGATCGGGTGTCATGCGCAGTTTCTTTTCCATGTGCAGGGCGCTGGTTGCAAGGAACAGATGCAGACGCCCCGATGCCGCAGGTTTCAAGGCTTCTGCAGCGCGGGAGATATCCCTGTCGTTGGCACGCGCCAGCGAGCAGATGGTGGAGTCCCTCACCACCTCCGCAATAGCCTTCACGCATTCGAAATCGCCATTGGAGCTGGCAGCAAACCCGGCTTCGATCACATCGACCTTCAGGCGCTCCAGCTGGCGGGCAATCCGCAGCTTTTCGTCCTTGGTCATGGAGGCGCCGGGCGATTGCTCGCCGTCGCGCAAGGTAGTGTCAAAAATAATGAGTTTGTCGGTCATGGTGGGATTCCTGATGCGTTGGGCGCTCTGTGTTTTGAGGTATCTGAAGCGGTTAACCCGTAATGGTAGCAACGCCTGCAGGCTGGCTGGCCTTGCTGCGCTGCAGGCCCGAGACTATGGCCTTGAGCGATGCGGAGATGATGTTGCCATCCATACCGACGCCGAACAGCGTCTGGTCGTTGATCCGCAGTTCCAAGTAGGCCACGGCCTGCGCGCTCGCCCCGGCTCCGATGGCATGCTCGTGATAGTCCAGCACGCGAACGGAGTGGCCTGTCGCTGCGGCCAGGCCACCCACGAAAGCATCGATGGGGCCCGTCCCGGTGCCTTCAACGGCGTGATGGCGGCCCGCAAACTCGACCTCGGCTTTAATGTGGAAGGACTCGCCACCGGTCTTTCCGGTTTCTTCAATCACCAGGCGCTGGGGTGCGGCGATGGTCTGCACGCCATATTCCTTTTCAAACAGCGCAAAGATGTCTTTGCCGGTCAACTCCTTGCCGGTCGCATCCATCACCGATTGCACCACCTGGCTGAACTCGATCTGCAATCGGCGCGGGAGCTCGAGGCCGAACTCGCTTTCCAGCAAGTAGGCGATGCCACCCTTGCCGGACTGGCTGTTGACG
>NZ_JBFUAZ010000299.1:0-4940 GCF_056406035.1 Polaromonas sp. P1_E1_2
GGCTATTGCCGCTGACGATCGCAACCATGTGATCTACCTAATGGTGAACCGCCGGCTCGGGCCCCTGCCCCTCACCCCTCCTCCAACCCTTTGGAGAACTGCTCAACGGTATTTCATCAATACATCCTCCCCTTTAACACTTTGTTTAGGAAAACCCTCAATCACCAGACCAACAGGCCATGCCATTTGCGGCGCAAGGCTTGATTTACCGGGATAGTGCAACGGCTGACGAGGTAGCCATGACAAGTGACAGCGGAGAACAAACGAATGCGATGGTCCGCAGAAAAAACAAACAAATTCCGAACTGCGCGGATATATTAGTGAGCGCTTCGCCGATGGGGCCGGAGCCTCTCCACTCTGTCCCGCACAACTCCGCGCGCCAGGCAGCCTATTACCCTCTTCGGAGACATCCACGTGCCTATTGACATCCGCATGACCCGCCCGCCGGCCGGGAATCTCCGGGACGACGCCTATGGGTGGATCACAGCATTCCCGCAATGACTCGCACAGGTACGCACAACAGCATCCTGAACCCCAGAGTGCCGGCGGCCGTCGAAGCCTGCCTGACCGATTGGGATCGCCTGGCGCCCATGCTGGCGGGCGCCAGTTGCATACGCAGCAAGGGCCGCAAAGCCATGCTGGTGGTTCGCCATGCGGGCGAGATTGTCGAGATAGAGGCGCCGGCGGTCCTGCTGGAGCATGTTTTCGCTTTATGCGACGGCACCCGCACTGCCAACCAGGCCGTCAGCAGCATTGCCGATACACAGGCCCGTGCAAAGTTTTCCGAATTCCTGACTTTTCTGCTCAGCGAAGGCGCATTGATCGATGCCAGCCTGGCGAGTGCTCATGCGGCGCGTTATGCGTTCCAGCTCAGCCCTTTGGGCATCAGAGCATCTCCCGCGCTCACTAACGGCATCGCGGGCCGGTTCTTGTGGAATACCGAGCAAGCGCCCAGTGCCTTGCCCGAGGCCGCCGTCACGGTGGAAAGTGCACCGCTTGACAGATTTCTGTCCTCCCGCGTAACCAGCAATACCTTTGACGATCGCACGGTATCCGCTTCTGCGCTGCACCAGCTGCTGTGGTCGCTTGCCGGGGTTGTGCACATCAAACATCCTCGCACAGGCTATTTGCCTCATCGGGCCCTTGCTTCAGCGGGAGGGATGCACCTGCTGGAAATTTACCTGGCACTGCAGCGCCAGGTCGATGGCTATGCGCCGGGGGTGTACCGCCTTCACTACCCGCAGGAGCGCATGATTTACCTGCAGAAGATCGGCGAAACTGCGGCGCAACTACCGCGCGCCTTCCTCAAGCCGTGGGAATTAACCTATGCCACAGGCGCTATTTTTATAGCGGCCGATCCCGCTATCGGCGCGATGCGCTATCGCAGCCGTTCGCTGCAATACCTTTTTATGGAAGCAGGAGCCGCGCTGCACAACGGAGCCTTGAGCGCCGATGCACTGGGCCTGGGCTACGCGACGATCGGCGGTTACCAAGAGCAGCCCATCGCCCTCATGTGCGGCTTGCACCGCCAGTTGCTGTTGGGCACGGCGATGTTTGGTGCCAAACCCTCACCCGAACAAATCGAGGCAGCTTCCCACGCTGCGAAAATTGATTTTTCCTGGGCGGATGTCGAATCTTCCAGTCCTCACCGTGGTGTACACCTGGCCCGGGCACGGACAGACGCGGTTGGGCCGCACGCCTGGGGTAGCCACACCGATCCAATGCAGGCGGCCCGCCAGGCCATTCAAAACGCCCTCGCGCACGCAGGTCATCAACAAGTGCACAAACTTGTCCAGGGCCGTATCAGCGAGATCGGGGACGCGCAGAACCCTGAGCAATTCGTGCGCTATGCGGACGTACAGTACAAACTCCCCAATTTCCCCTACCTGCCGTTTTCGCAGTCGCAGGTCTACCCTTGGGTTGAAGGGGTAGACCTCTGCACTGGAAAATCAGTTCATGTCCTGGGAGAGCTGGCTTTCTCCCGCGCTGGTCTGGCGGCCTTGGGGCACTGTCCGCAAAAATGCTATACGCAGGCCAACTTTTCCGGTTGCTGCAGCGGCACATCCCAGGAAGACGCGACGGTGCGGGCTTTGCATGCCGCCATCGAACAAGACTCACTGATGAGGCACTGGCTGGCCCAAAAACCAGGCATTGTTCACCCGCCAGCGCAATGGCCCAGGGAGTTGGCTCAGCGCCTCGATGCGTTTGCAAGCGAGGGATGCATCATCACAGTCCAGCGACTCTCCACGGAGTACGCCCAGGTCGCGATGGTCTCTGCTCAGCACGAGGAAAGGCATTTCACGGCTACCGCAAGCGCGGCAGGCTCCTGCTTTACCGACGCCGTCAACAACGCGATCGATAAACTGGAAGCGAGGATTCATGCATGGATGCGAGGGTACCTTCCCCCTATCAAACTTGCAGAACAGGTCGAAACGGCCGAACACCATTTTGGGCTGTATGGACTCAAACGCCATTTCAGGCGCGCCGACAGAATGTTGTTCCCGTCCGGTGAGGTGACCGGCACCCCCTGGCCGACAGCGGAGGCGAATTACTCGCTAGACTTGCTGCTTGGGCGTTTTTCCGGGAAAGGCCTGTGCCCTGTCGCCATTGATATCACCCCCCGGCACTCCCTTGTCGATCAGGGCCGAACACAGCTTACGGTCGCGAAGGCCCTGGTGCCCGGCCTGCTTCCTGTTTCATTCGGTCACCAGCGGGAACCTCTGGGAATGGTTCCACGCAGTCACCCCGGCGCAAAATTCCCTCACCCGTTCAGCGAATTTCGAATCTGAAATGATGCCCACCATGACACAAATACCTTCCGCGCGTTCGCAGGCACAGGCTCTGCTCCAACAGGGCATTGAAGCCGGCAGAAACCAGGTACAAGCACTTGATTTTTTTCATGAGTGCGCGGCAGTCGACCCCACCTGGGGCATCCCGCTGTTTCTGATCGGCTCCCATCACGCGGCTCGCGGAGAGATGGAACAGGCCGAACTGGCGCTTTCCAATGCCGTCCTGCTCTCGCCCGAGTTCACCATGGCCAGGTACCAGCTTGGAACATTGCAATTCAGCGCAGGCAGGGCTGCGGCGGCATTGGTGAGCTGGCAACCTTTACTCGACCTCCCTGAAAGCGACCCGCTGCCGTATTTCGTTCGCGGCTACGCGGCGCTCGCCCAAGACGACTTCGAAAGCGCCGTCAAGCACTACGAAGACGGTTTGGCGAGGAACACCGAAAACGAAGCTCTCTCTGGCGACATACGCAAAATCATCGCCCGAATAGCCGAATTGAAAGAATCGACCTCGGACCTTGTTCTACCGAAAGCGACAGACGGGGCCGAAGAAAACCATGTGCTGCTTTCAAACTACCAGCGCCATAACCACCCGAATTGAGATGGCTAACCCCATCTGAATTTAACCCAGTCCCATGCCCATCATTGATCCTTCTTCCCGCCTCGGGGCGTTTCTTCGCCCCAACGCCACCGACCCCAAAAGGCCGGCGCCGCCTGATGCTCCTTCGCAGGGGAAAGCCTCCGAGCTCCAGCGGGGACAAGCAGGGAACACCAACCCGTTTCTCGACTCGCTGGCACTGCTTGAGCCCAAACTCAAGCAACAGCTGCTGCAACGGATTCGTGCGCTTTCCAGAGAAGACTCACGGCAGCCACGCAAGGTATTCCAGCTGTTCATGGAATCCGTTCTGATGCAGGAATTCGTCGGCGACGCAGCGCAGGACGTGGACTGGAAGCGGCTGGCGGACCCGGTCCTGGACCAGATGGAGTTCGACCCAGAGCTGGCCTCCGCGATCAAGGATGCAGCTCGCTATCTCGTCGACGCAGCGGCCGCCATACCGCAGGTCTGAAAGGCGATATCGGTAGACAGTCCTAGGGGTTCTCGGCCTCACTCCACGGACTGGCCTTGCGGTGAATTTCCCGTGAAATCCGGAACGCTCACACCGGACAGGTTCTTCCGGCTTGCGAGCAGCCGTTGCGCGAGTTTCCGGATAGCAACTTCATCCTTCACCTCTCCATTGAGCAAAGCTTCGGCATAGCGTCCCGACAAATTATTTTTGTCCAGGCCTATGGCACGCTCCGCATGCTGTCTGGCTTCATGTGTTTGCTTTTTGAGCGCCAGCACGACCGCCATGCCGCCATGGCTTTCGGAAAAGTTGCGGTCCATCTCAAGGGCTGTGGAAAAACTGGCCTGCGCCGCCTCAAGGTCGTGATCGAGCAATTCCGCCCAGCCCTGGCCGTGCCACGTCCCGATGTGACCGGGCATGCCCTGCAAAGCGCGCGCAAAATCCTGCCGGGCCAGCTTCAGGTCACCTTTCAGTAAATGTGCAAATGCCCGCCCAGACCATGCACGACCGTCCGAATGATTGAGCTGCAGAGCCTTGTCCGCCCAGTCGATGGCTTCATCCGCTTTTCGCATACCGAGGGCCAAAGTCAATTGCGTGACGAAAATCTCGGCCGGAAGAAGGCTTGGCGGTGTTTGCAGTTGTGCTTGCTGTAACGCCAAATCCACCCAGCGCTGCGCACTCACCGCATCCCCCGCATCTATGGCGATCAGGCTTGCTATTGCGGCGGCGCTAGCGCGCAGATTTTGCAACTTTTCGGCCTCCCGAACCCAATTGCAGGCGCGCTCCAGTTCGGCCGTACGATGAAGCGACCGTAGCCACAGCTGTTGCAACAGTTCTCCTGCCAGCGAGGCTCGCGCAATACCCTCATGCGAAAGTCCCGATGCCGCACTGGTGAAAATTTCCATGTATTCCGCCAACTCGGAAACACACTCGGCGTACCGACCCTGCCTGAACTCGATATAAGCAAGATTGTGCAAAACCACGGCGGTGAACTCCGGGGGAACCCCATCGACTTGCTGCAAAACTTTCAGTGCTGCCGTGGCCTCCGGGTAAAGCTCCTGCGCCAACAGCAAATCGCCCTCCTTCAGAC
>NZ_JBFUAZ010000300.1:0-4929 GCF_056406035.1 Polaromonas sp. P1_E1_2
GTATGTCAGCACCATTACCGACATCAGCAAGCGCCGGCAGGCGGAGCAGGAAATCGTCCGGCTGAACGTCAACCTGGAAAAGCGCGTGCTGCGCAGGACCGCCCAGCTGGAAGTCGCCACCCGGGAGATCGAGGCCTTCTCTTATTCCGTGGCGCATGACTTGCGGACACCGTTGAGCACCATCGACGGATTTTGTGCGCTGCTTGAAAAAGCGGTTCCACCTGAATCGGGTGAGCGCGCACATCATTTCATGGGCCGCATACGCAGCAGTGTGCGCCGCATGGGTGAGCTGACCGATGGCTTGCTGTCCCTGGCCCAGTTGTCGCGGACCAGCCTGAACTGGGAGTCTGTCGACATCAGTACCGAGGCGGCCAAGATCATCAAGCAGTGGACGGAAAACGATCCTGACCGCCGGGTGCGGATCACCGTCGAGCCCAACCTGTGGGGCCGGGCGGACGTTGCATTGCTGCGTCAGGTGCTGGAGAACCTGATCGCCAATGCATGGAAGTTCACCTCGAAAAAACCGCACACCGAAATCCTGGTCGGAAAAGAAGCAGGGGCCGAGGACCAGGTGGTGTATTTTGTGCGGGACAACGGTGCCGGCTTCGACATGGCGTATGCCGACAAGCTCTTCGGCACTTTCGAGCGGCTGCATTCACCGGAAGAGTTCGCCGGCAGCGGCATCGGGCTGGCCACGGTCAAACGCATCATCACCCGCCACGGCGGAAAAATCTGGGCCAAGTCGGCAGTGGGTGAGGGCAGTACCTTTTATTTCACGCTCGGAGGCGAGCAGGCCGGTGCCATGCCGGCTGAGGGGGACGTGTTTGACGATTCAGGCGTTGCGCTGACAGACAGCGCAAGTACGTTCGAGGACGCCGGAGAAGTAAGTCCCAAGGGGGCTGGCCCCATCAGCACGGACAACGATGTCTTCACGGTCAGTGACCAGCAGTTCAGCAATGCGTTTGAACATGCGGCCATCGGGATGACGCTGATCGGCATCGACTCGCGCCGGCTGAAGGTCAACGCCGCTTTTTGCCAGATGCTGGGGTATTCAGAGGCGGAAATGCTGTCGCGCACCATCCATGACCTGACCCATCCCGACGATATTGCCTGGGACCTGGAGCAGCGCCGCAGGGCATTGGCTGGCGAAATCGAATCGTTCCACGTCGAAAAGCGCTACATCCACAAGTCCGGCCGTACTGTATGGGGCTACATGAGCTGCTCCCTTGTGCGCGATGCAGACAGAAAGCCGCTTCAATTTATCGCGCAGATCCAGGACATCACCGAGCGCAAGCAGACCGAGCAGGTTCTGCGTGAAAGCGAAGAACGCTTTCGCGCACTCACGGCGCTGGCCTCCGACTGGTTCTGGGAGCAGGACGAAAACTTCCGCTTCGTCGAGGTTCCCGGCGAAGCCCCAAGCGCCTCCGGCATCCCGAAATCGGCCCATGGCAAGACTGCCTGGGAGCTCGACTACATCAACATCGAAGCCGGTGCGTTGGCCGAGTACAAGGCCAAAATAGCCCGGCACGAGGTTTTCCGCGACCTTGAAAGTACACGGCGCGACTCCAAGGGGCGGCCGCGCTACTTCAGCATCAGCGGCGTGCCGAAATTCGACGCCAACGGAAAATTCACCGGCTACCGCGGCACGGGACGCGACACCACCGAAATCCGCCGTGTCACCGAGGCCCTGCGCACCAGCGAAGCGCAGCTGCGCGAAATCACCGATACCGTGCCGGCCTGGATCACTTACGCTGACGCCAACCAGCGTCTGTGCTTTCATAACCGGGCCTACGAGGAAGTCTTCGGCATGACGCAAGCGCAGCTCGAAGGCAAGACCATCCGGGACATTGTGGGCGATGAGATGTACGCCCTGATCAAGCCCCGGGTGGAAGAGGTGCTGCAGGGCTACCCGGTGGTCTACGAGCGATCGCAGAAAACCGCCCGCGGCGGCATGCGCGACTACGTGGTCAATTATTTCCCGCGCTACGGCGACGGCGCCGACGAAGGCAARGTGATCGGCTTCTACACGCTGGCCAATGACGTCACCGAACTCAAGCGCATTGACCGCATGAAGAGTGAATTCGTCTCGACGGTCAGCCATGAGCTGCGCACGCCGCTCACCTCGATCCGGGGCTCGCTGGGCCTGATCTCCGGCGGTGTTGCCGGCCAGCTGCCCGACGCCGTCAAGACGCTGGTGGGCATCGCGAAAACCAACTGTGAGCGCCTGATCCGGCTGATCAATGACATCCTGGACATCGAGAAGATCGAGTCCGGCAAGATGACCCTGGATTTTCAGGCCATCGAACTCAGGCCTTTGCTGGAGCAGGCGCTGGCCGCCAACGAAGGCTACGGCGCGGCGAAGAATGTGCACCTGCAGCTCGAGTTTCCCGACGAGGACCTGCAGGTCAGGGTCGACAGCGACCGGCTGACGCAGGTGGTGACCAACCTGCTGTCCAACGCGATGAAGTTCTCGCCCGAAGGCGGCACGGTGGATATTCACGTGGCACGCAGCGAGACGGGCATACGCGTCGAGGTGCGGGACCACGGGCCCGGCATTCCGGAGGAATTCCGCAACCGCATCTTCCAGAAATTCTCCCAGGCGGACTCCTCCGATACACGGCAAAAGGGCGGCACGGGCCTGGGCCTCAATATTTCACGGGCCATCATAGAGCGCTTGGGCGGCAGCATCGGTTTTCATACCAACCCCGGGGTCGGCACCACCTTCTTCTTTGAACTGCCCGAATGGGTGGATTCACCGGAGCGCACTTCCGGTTTCTCGGCACTGGTCGAACAGCGGCCGCGTGTCCTGGTTTGCGAGGACGACCCGGACATCTCCCGCCTGATCAGCATGATGCTCGACAAGGGCGGTTTTGACACCGAAATGGTGTACACAGCCAGGCAGGCCGTCGCGGAGCTGGCAAAAAGGCGGTACGCCGCCGTCACGATAGACCTGAAGCTGCCCGACCAGGACGGCATTGCGCTGATCAGGGCGCTGCGCGCCCAGCTGCATACACGCGACGTGCCGATCGTGGTGGTGTCGGCCTCGGCGGCCGAGGGGCGGATCCAGTTCAACGAGCAGTCCCTGACCGTATCAGACTGGCTGGAAAAACCCATCGATGAGAACATGCTCGTGCTGGGCGTGCGGCGCGCCATTGCCGGTTCGGTCGAAGCCCGCGCCGTCATCCTGCATGTTGAAGACGATCCAGACATCCAGCGCATCGCAGCGACCATTGCCCAGGGGTTTGCGACCTTCGTCTTCGCCGACACGGTGCAGGAAGCACGCGACCGGCTGAAGGAACAGCGCTTTGATCTGGTCCTGCTGGACCTCAGCCTGCCAGGCGGTTCGGGCTGGGATTTGCTCAAGGACGTCGAGGCGATGGACGGTCCGCCGCCGGTGGTGATTTTCTCGGCACTGGAGGTGGACAGGCTTCAGGCCACGCGGGCAGCCGCCGTGCTGGTCAAGGCCAAGACTTCCAACACCGAGCTCCTCGAAACCTTGCGGCGCGTGCTCGGGCAAAGCAATTCTGCGGAATCGCCTACGGACGAAGCCTGAACCTGTACCGGGCCCGCGGCAGGCTACTGGGTTTCTGCCGCGCTAGTGGATAAATCCGGGCTTTTAGCCATTACTGTCGGGCGCAAGCAGCTATATTTTTCATAGCAAATTTCACGCAGAAGGCGCGGTCATCAGCGCGGTATAACGGCGCTGCATTYCCTCCGGCGACACGGTTTCAATGCTGTGCCCCACACTCCAGCGGTAGCCTGCCGGGTCGCGAAAGCTGCCCGAGCGTTCACCATAAAACTGGTCTTGTGCCGCCATTTTCAGCGTGGCACCGGCTTTCAGCGCACGTGCAATCACCTCATCGCAGTTGTCCACATGCAGGTGCAACGTGACGGTGGCCGGCGCGCCGGCATCGGGCGCCCGGGTGCCGTACTCCGGGAATTCTTCCGACACCATCAGCGTGGCGCCGTCAAAGTCCAGTTCGGCATGGCCGATGCGGCCATCGGGTTCTGTGAGCCGGAATTTTTCCGTAGCGCCAAAAACCGAGGTGTAAAACGCCATGGCCTTTGCAGCATTTTTGACATGAAGGTAGGCAAACAATTCGTGGGTGGCCATATCGTCTCCGTCGGTGATGTGAAGGAATCAGGCGAGGCCTGAGSTRCTGCCRGCCKGKCCTGAAATTATGAGGCGCATTGGAGCTCAGTGACAACCCGGYRTGCAGTGGGCATGCACCGCCCGGCCAGGCGCCTGAAGAACGCGGTCACGSCRCTGTCACCGAACCGTCATGCAAAGGCAACACACTGTATGACCGCCACTGYCCGGGGCAGGTCGCCSGATRCCGGCTGCCCTGCGCCTGYCGTGTCCGATTCACTCCAATTTTGACTACTTCACGCCACTTCTGAATGGACATCACTTACGGCGCCGACAGAACCGGCCTGCTCTGCGGCTACAGGTTTGAAAACGGCGCGCCCGGCATACCGGTAGATCTTTTGGAGGCGGCCGCCTGGCTGCAGGACGAAAGACCCAAGGGAAAATCAGATTTCGTCTGGCTGCACTTCAACCTGAGTGACGCCGCGGCGGAGGCGAGCATCCGCAAGCATTTGCACGCCGTACCCGAGTTTTTCGAGGCCCTGCATGCGGGTTCAAGATCCACCCGCATAGAAGATGCGCACGACACACTGATTGCTGTCGTCAACGACGTGGCGTATGAATTCGCGTTTGACCCGGCTGAGATGTCCAGCCTGTGGCTGAACGTGGCGCCCCATATGGCGCTGAGCGCGCGCTCCCATCCCCTGCGTTCCATCGACCGCATGCGTGACGCCATCAAGAACGGCAAGCCGCTGGCGTCATCGGTGTCATTTCTGAATCAGCTGCTGCGCGAGCAGGGCGATGTGCTGGTGCGCATCGTGCGTGACGCCACTGTCCAGGTG
>NZ_JBFUAZ010000301.1:0-4922 GCF_056406035.1 Polaromonas sp. P1_E1_2
GCTCGTAGTCTTCAAAGAGGCGTTTGACCTTGCCGCCACCCTTGAGAAAGCTTGACGGCATACGCGCGGTGTAGAGCGCGTCGATCTCGCCGTCGAGCAGCATCTGCGCCAGTGTCTGCCCGGGACCAATGCGCTCGACCTTGATGTTGGGCGGCAGGTCGAGCTTGATCTTTTCGGAGCGGCCGGGTTCTTCCTCGCCGCCGGTGAAGTAGGTGACGCTGTCGACAGGCACGCCGTAGTGGTCGGACAGGATGCCGCGTATCCACACCGGCGCCGTCATCTGGTATTCGGGGTTGCCCACGCGCTTGCCTATCAAATCCTTCGCCTCGCGAATGCCGGAGTTGGCATTCACATAGATGCAGGAGTGGCGGAAAAAGCGCGAGGGGAAAACCGGAATCGCCACAAACGGCCGCGACTCATTGAACAGGGACACGGTGTACGACGAGAGCGACATTTCTGCAGCATCAAACTCCTTATGCCTGAGCATGCGAAAGAAAGTTTCTTCCACCGGCATGTTGAGATAGTTCAGGTCGATGCCATCGGGCTGCACGCTCCCGTCCATCAGGGCGCGGGTGCGGTCATAGTTCCAGCAGCCGAAGGTCAGTTTCAGTTTTGACATGTCGCAGTGTGTTCCTGAGATGGTTATTCCGGCTTGATACCGGACGCCACGATGGCTTTGGCGAGGCGTTCGTTCTCACCGAGGATGGCCTTGTTGTAATCGGCAGGGCTGCTGCCGATGGGCTCGATGCCGGCGTTGTTCAGCGTGGTGATGACTTCCGGCATCCTGGCGATCTGTGCCATTTCCGCGCTGATGCGCTCTATCGCGCTGGCTGGCGTGCCCGTAGCAGCCAGCACGCCCACGATGGGCGCGAAGTCAAAACCCGGGATTGTCTCTGCAATCGCCGGCACATTGGGCTCCTGGCTGGAGCGCTGGGCGGCATTATTGGCCAGCAGCTTGACCTGCCCGCCTTTTACAAAACCGGCCAGGGACGGCAGCGCCGAGAACAGCACGTCGACCTGTCCACCGATCAGCGCGGGAACCGACTGGCCCGTGCCCTTGAACGGCACATGCGTGATTTGCAGGCCGAGCGATGCCTTCAGCGCCTCCATGGTCAGATGGTGCGTGCTTCCGATACCTGAAGAGCCGTAGTTCAGGGTTCCCGGTTTGGCCTTGGCGAGCGCGATGAACTCCTGAAATGTATTGACCTGTACTTTGGGGTGAACCGCCAGGTACAGCGGCGCGCGAGCCGCGAGCGACACGGGCATGAAGTCACGTTTGAAGTCGTAACCCAGGCTTTTGTAGATGGCTGGGTTGATGGAGAACATCGAGCCGTCCGTCACCAGGAAGGTGTAGCCATCCTTGGGGGCGGTGGCCAGCGCCTGCGCGGCCACCACACCGTTGGCGCCCGGCCGGTTGTCGACCACCACCGACTGGCCAAGCTTGTCGCCCAGCCGCTGCGCAAAAATGCGGGCCACGGTATCAGGCAGGCCGCCGGCCGCGTAGGGCACCACGAACTTGATCGGGCGGTTGGGGTAGGCGCCCTGGGCGGCTGCAAACATCGGCAGCAAGGTGCCGGCTGCCAGCATGGCGCTGGCCCCTAGCAGATGAAGAAGATGACGGCGCTGTTTCATGAAATGTCTCCTGATGATTTTTTAAAGTGTCATGGCGGAAAAGAAGCACAGAGGCAGAAAAAATGCCCTGTGTGGCGCCCTATGTGGAATAGGACGGCTCCAGCGCTGGCTCGCGGGAATCCCACACATAGGACGCCTGGTAGGCACGCCAGTCCGTCGTTTTCGGAACAATAGCCTGAAAAGCGACCACGCTGGGCGGAATGCGGAGCTCACCTGTGCCGATGGCGGCCTCCCCCGCCTGGAACGCGCTCACCGCCTCCAGCATCTGCTTGCGGAACTCCACCACCGCCATGTCGCTGGCGCCCAGGCGTTCGTGTGTTCTGTCGGCAATCGGACCCATGGTCACCCACATGGCGATATCCTGGTTGGGGAAACCTGTGATGCCGGTGAAATTGCCGGCCTTCATGGCTTCGCGATCCTGCCAGAAGTGGTTGGCACGGTTGCGCAGCGGCTGGTATTTTTCGTCCAGGTCGGCGCCCAGTTGCTGGCCCAGGAATTTGCGCCAGGCGCCGGTGTCAGGCGTCTGCGACGGATGGCCCCAGGCGATGAAATAGAACGCGGTGTTGGTATCGTCCATCGGCACGTTGATGTTGGCGACGTTGTACAGGTTGTTGGGCGGGATCAGCGCTGTGGCTGGCGCCACAAACACCGTCGATCGAATGTAGTCGTTGGCCGCCGCGTTCTTGATGGGTCGGCGTATGGCCGCATAACGAAAACCGTAGCCGCCGCGCTCCACCTGCATGCGCGGCGCCTTGTCGGTAGAGGGCCGCAGCCAGTTGGTATCCGTGGCCTCGGCGCCTTCCACGCGCGCCGGCACCATGTCTGAAGAATGCAGGCTGGAGCTGTGGGCCGAGTCGATCGCACCTTCCAGGATTTGCGCCCAGTTGCAGGGAATCAATGCTTTGGCAATCGTCACTTTCGTGTCGGCGGTGGGTGCCCAGGCTGGTGGCTCGAACTCCGGCTGGGTTTCTTTCGGGCCCATGTAAGCCCAGACAAAACCGCCCCACTCCTTCACCGTGTAAGCCAGGTGCTTGACCTTTTGCGCCATGCCGCTGGCGGCGGGCTCCGAGACCATTTCCAGGACATTGCCCTCCACGTCCATCTTCCAGCCGTGATAGAGGCAACGCAGGCCGCAGTCTTCGTTGCGGCCAAACACCAGCGAGACACGCCGGTGGGGGCAATATTCGTCCATCACGCCAACGCGGCCTTTGGTGTCGCGAAACACCACCAGGTCCTCCCCAAACACCCGCGCCTTGACAGGCGTGCCGTCAGGCTCACTGACTTCTTCGATCAGGCAGACCGGCGTCCAGTGACGGCGCATCAACTGGCCCATGGGAGCCTGACCCTCCACGCGGCACAACAGGTCATTTTCTTCAGCGGTCAACATCGCAAATATCCTTCACATCGGTTGCCAATTCATGGGCTCGCATGCAATCAAAAAAGCAGCTTGCAAATCCGGGGCAAGCGGATTATTCTTAGCACACTAAGAATATCGGACTTTTGATATTTGTCAACAACCGTGCGGAGACAACGATGAGCGTTAACCCTAGCGTCGCAGCAGGCAGCCCTGCCGCAGCCGCCACTGAGCCAGATTTTTTTAACCTGCGGGTTGTCCGGAAGGAAGCGGTTGCACAAGACATTTACCTGTTCGAGTTGCGTCATCCGGACGGCACGCCCCTGCCCGCCTTCACGCCCGGCTCGCACCTGACGGTTGAAGTGCCGAGCGGCGTGCGGCGCAACTATTCGCTGTGCAGCGACCCGGCCGACAACAGCGCCTGGCAGATCGCCGTCAAGCGTGATGAGCGCGGCCGTGGCGGCTCCGTCAGCATGGCCGATGACGTGCAAGCGGGGCAGTTGCTGTCGGTCAGCGCGCCGCGCAACAACTTCGAATTGGCAAGCCACGCCGCCGAGTCGATTTTCGTGGCGGGCGGCATCGGCATCACGCCGGTTTTGTCGATGATGCGCCACCTCAAGCGTGCGAACGCCGGCTTCAAGTTCTACTACTGCACGCGCGATGCGGGCAGCACGGCGTTCATCCATGAGCTGCAATCCGAGTTTTCTGGCCAGGTGCAGATTCACCACGACAACGGAGACATCGACCAGGCGCTGGACCTGTGGCCGGTGTTTGAAAAGCCCACCGCCGCGCACATTTACTGCTGCGGCCCCAAAGGCCTGATGGACAGCGTGGCCGACATGTCGGGCCACTGGCCTTCGGGTTCGGTGCATTTTGAAAGCTTCGGCGTCGACGCCAAGGTGTACGCCGACAACACGCCCTTTACCTTGCGCCTTCAAAAGAGCGGGAAGAACGTCGAGGTTAGTGCAGAACAAACCATTCTGGAGGCCTTGCGCGCCACGGGCCTGCGCGTGGCCAGCTCTTGCGAGAGCGGCACCTGCGGCACCTGCAAGACCCGCCTGCTGGCAGGCGAGGCCGAGCACCGCGACATGGTGCTGACCGACGAGGAAAAGGCCGACCACATCATGGTCTGCGTCTCACGGGCAAAATCGCCTGAACTGGTACTCGACTTATGACAAACCGCACACTGAAGATGGGCGTGGTGGGCCTGGGGCGGGCGTTCACGCTCATGCTGCCCACCTTTGTGCATGACAGCCGCGTCACGCTGGTGGGCGCGACCGACCCGATTGCCCAGGCCCGCGCACAGTTTGAAAAAGACTTCGCCGCGCCCAGCTACGAATCCATTGAAGCGCTGTGCGCCAACCCGGCCGTGGATGTGCTTTACATCGCATCGCCCCACCAGTTCCATGCGGAGCACGTGCGCCTGGCCGCCTCCTTCGGTAAACATGTGCTGGTGGAAAAACCGATGGCCCTGACGGTTGACGAATGCACCAGCATGATTGAAGCGACCCTCAGCGCTGGCACTCACCTTATCGTGGGCCACAGCCACAGCTTCAACACGCCGATACGGCGCACGCGCGAGCTTATCGACAGCGGCCGCTACGGCACGGTGAAGATGATCCACGCCATGAACTACACCGACTTTCTCTACCGGCCGCGCAGGCCGGAGGAACTCGACACGGCCGCCGGCGGTGGCGTGATCCACAGCCAGGCCACGCACCAGATAGACATCGTGCGACTGCTGGGCGGAGGCCTGGTGCGCAGCGTGCGCGCCCATACCGGCGCCTGGGATGCCGCCCGCCCCACCGAAGGTGCCTACAGCGCACTGGTCGAATTTGAAGACGGTGCATTCGCATCGGCCACCTACAGCGGCTACGGCCACTACGACTCGGACGAGTTGCTTGACAACGTTGGCGAAATGGGTCAGGCCAAAAAC
>NZ_JBFUAZ010000302.1:0-4908 GCF_056406035.1 Polaromonas sp. P1_E1_2
GCGCAACGATGTCGCGCGGAGCGGTGATGACGGTCTGCCGGACTTCGTCAAACCGCAGGCGCAGCGACTCGTCACCCAACACGAAGCGCGCACGTGTCATGGCCTGGTGTTCCCAGGTCCAGGCGGTATTGCTGCCGCGCTGCTGCTGGTAGCGGGTATAGGCCTCAAAACTGGTGACCAGCAAGCCTGAATTGCCGTTGGGGCGCAAAGCGGTATCGATTTCAAACAGGTCGCCTTCGCCGGTCTTGATGGACAACCAGTTGATCAGCTTGCGCACAAATGCCGCATAGACTTCGGGGGCCCGCTCGTCATCGTCCTCATAGACGAACACGATGTCGAGATCGCTGCCGTAACCCAGTTCTTTGCCGCCCAGTTTGCCGTAGGCAATGATGGCGAACTGCGGTGTTTCACGGTGCCGGTTCTTCAGGCGCTGCCAGCACCAGTCGGTGGTGATGCTCAGCACCGCTTCGGCGAGAGCCGTCAGATCATCGGCCACCTGCTCGACGGTGAGTACGTCTTCCAGATCGCGCGCCAGGGTGCGGAACACTTCCGCATGATGGGCGCGGCGCAGCAGGTTCAGGCAGGTTTCCTCGTCGTCCTCGCCGGTGCTCCTGAGCGCGGCCAGGCGCTGTTGCAGGTCCCGCGCGAAGGCCGTGCCGTCAAAGCGTTCCTTGAGCAGCTCGTCGCTGGCCAGTTCATCAATGACGCCGGGGTGCTGTAGCAGGTAGCGCGCGGGCCATTTGGCGGCCCCCAGCAGGCGCAGCAGGCGCTCATGCACCGCGGGCCGTTCCAGCAGCAGCGCCAGGTAGCTCTCCCGCCTCAGGAGCGGCTCTATCCAGTCGATGATGCGCACAGCCGCTTCCTCGGTGACCGTGCCTTCCGCCAGCCAGGCGGCGGTGCGCTGCACCAGCCGCGCCAGGCGGGCGCGGGAATCTTCGCGCAGGGCCAGCACCCTGGGGTGCTGGCGCCACAGCGCCAGGCGGGCGCGAAACTGTTCCGGCCATTGTTCCGACAATTGCTCCAGCACGTCTTCGAGCTGCTGCGGCGCCGCCTTGGCCGTTTTGCCGCAGCCTTTGCAGTCGGGCTTGCCGCCCAGCAGTTTGTCGAATTCCCCGGCCACCAGCTCCCGGTGGGTGTCGAGTTCGCTGAGGAAGAAGCAGCAATTGCTGTAGCCCAGCGTTTCTGCGATCCACGCCAGGTCGTCATCACGCGTGGGCAGGACATGGGTCTGCTGGTCATCGAGGTACTGGATGCGATGCTCCACGCGGCGAAGAAAATCATAGGCGCGTGCCAGCGCATCGGCGGTTTCCTGCAGCATCAGGCCCGCGCGTGCCACGCGCTGCAAGGCGTCGACCGTGGGACGGGTACGCAGCTCGGGAAACTGTCCGCCGCGCACCACCTGGAGCAATTGCACGGTGAATTCAATTTCGCGAATGCCGCCGCGCGACATCTTCACGTCGTTGGCCCGCTCCGGGTGGCCGGCGCAGCGCTTGGCGGCATGCTCGCGGATTTGCCGGTGCAAGGTGCGCAGCGCATCGAAGACGTTGTAGTCAAGGTAGCGCCTGAACACGAAGGGCAGCACGGAGCCGCGCAGGGCCTGCGCCGAGCCGTCCTGCACGCATTCAAGCGGCGCCACCACCCGGCTCTTGAGCCAGGCAAAGCGTTCCCATTCACGACCCTGTGCCTGGAAATACTCCTCAAGCGCGCTCAGTGAAGTGGCCGCCGGCCCGGAGCTTCCGTTGGGCCGGAGCGCCAGGTCCACCCGAAACACAAAACCATGCTCCGTGGCATCACCAATCAGGCTGAAGACGGCTTTGACCTGGTGCGCGAAGTACTCGTGGTTGGATATCTGCCCGCGGCCATCGCTGCGCCCCCGGGTTTCGCCGTCGTGGTCGTAGACATAGATGAGGTCGATGTCGCTGGAAACGTTGAGTTCACGCGCACCCAGCTTGCCCATGCCCACAACCCACATCCGGGCACGCTCCCCGTCGGGGCCTTGCGGTGCGCCATGCAGCCCGTCAAGTTCGGCTCCCGACTCGCGCATGGCGACATCCAGGGCCAGCTCGGCCAGCTCGGTCATGGCGCAGGTCACTACGGCAAGCGGGGCCTGGCTTTCGAGGGCGCCGTCACAGTCGAGCACCACCAGCCTTTCCATGACCAGCTGGCGAAGCACCCGAAGCGCCGCGCCTGTCGCCATGCCCTGCGCCAGCAGCGCGTCCAGCGCGACCTGCATGGCGGCGCGCACGGGGGCGCCCGCAGGCAGGAGGAGGAGTTGATCAGCGTAGCGGCGGCGGATGCGCTGAACGAACCGTGAATAGTCCGACGCGGCCGGCCCAGCGGCGAGTAAGGTATCAGGGCAGGCGGTTTGAGCGACGGTCATCACACTACTTCACAAAACTTCATGGTTCACTGCCGGGCGAACGCTGGCCCCGGCGGTCATAATTCTCATGTCAATGGAGCCAACGATCCCCAGCCTGCCTACCCCGCCGCCGCAACGACTGCGATGGCTTGCTCTTACCCTGCGCGTGTTGCTGTGGCTTGTTGCCACGGCCTGGGTGCTCTTTGGCCTGACCTGGTTCGTGCTGCATGGCTGGATTGTGCCGCGAATCGGGGAGTTTCGTCCGCGCCTGGAAATAGAGGCCAGCAAGGCTTTGGGGGTGCCTGTTCGCATTGGTGGAATCACCGCACATTCCCAAGGGATGATTCCGTCGTTCGAGTTGCGCGACGTGACCCTGCTCGACGCCCAGGGGCGCGAGGCCCTGCGGCTGCCGGTGATTCTCGGCGCCCTGTCCGCCTCTTCGATCTGGGGGTTGGGCTTCGAGCAGCTTTACATCGACAAGCCCGAGCTGGACATACGGCGAACCGCTGACGGAAAGATCTATGTCGGCGGCCTCGATGTTTCGCAGGACCGGGCGGCCGGCGAGAGCGCCGCTGCCGACTGGTTCTTCTCGCAGACCGAGTTTGTCATGCGAGGCGGCACCGTGCGCTGGACAGATGAAATGAATCCGGCACCACCCCTGGCGTTGACGCAGGTTGACTGGGTGATGCGCAATACGCGGCGGCGCCACCTCATGCGCCTGGATGCCACACCCCCTGCAGAATGGGGTGACCGTTTCACTGTCAGGGGCATATTCCGCCAATCGCTGCTGTCAAGCAGCGCCGGTGATTTTGATGCCTGGACAGGCCAGCTATTTGCCGGGTTCGACCGGGTGGATGCGTCCCGCATCAAACCGTACCTCAACCTGGACGCACTGGGCATTGAGCTGACACGCGGGAATGGCGCGCTTCGCGCTTGGGCAGATATTTCCCAGGGCCGGGTGACTGGCGGCACGGCCGATGTGGCGTTGCAGGATGTAGACGCCCGTCTGGGTGCCAAGCTGCAGCCTTTGGCCTTTGATTTTGTCGCCGGGCGTGTGGGTGGCGGTCAGCGTACCAATGGTTTTGATTTCAATACCGAAGGCCTGCGCTTTCGTACCCGCGACGGCCTGCAGTGGCCAGGCGGCAACGTGGCGCTGGTGCACACAGGGGACGAGGCCGGCGTTGCGCAGCACACCGAACTCAAGGCAGACAAGCTCGATCTTGCAGCGCTCGCACAGATTGCCAATCGCCTGCCGCTTGATGCTCCCGTCCATGGGCTGATCGCTTCATTTGCCCCGAAGGGACTGGTCGAAAGCGTTGAGGCTCGCTGGCAGGGACCGCTGGATGCCCCTGCCGCCTACGCCGCAAAAGGACGCGTCGCCGGGCTGAGTATTGCTGCCCTGCCCGCACCGCCCAGCCCAGCGTCAGTGCATCCCAAGCCTGGCAGGCCGGGAATCAGCGGCGCCACCATTGACTTTGACCTGACGCAAGCGGGTGGACGGGCCGGGGTCAAGATACTCAACGGCTCGCTCGACCTGCCGGGCGTGTTTGAGGATTCGCTGGTGCCGTTTGACCAGCTTTCCGCCGAGACGCAATGGAAGTTTGCGGGCCGGAAAATCGAAGCGCAGCTGAACAACCTGCGATTTGCCAATGCCGACGCGCAGGGAGAAGCGCAAGCCGCATGGCATACCGACGATGTGGTTTCCGGCAAGCCGCCTGCCGGAGATGCAGCAGATCCCCGATTCCCGGGTGTGCTGGATCTGCAGGGCGTTTTGAGCCGCGGTGATGGCGAGCGGGTACACCGTTATTTGCCGCTGGTATTGCCGGACCGGGTGCGCCACTATGTGCGTGACGCGGTCGTGCAAGGCCAGGTCAGCGACGTGAAGTTCAAGGTCAAGGGACCGCTGGCGCAATTGCCTTTCACCAACCCGGCGCAAGGGGACTTCCGGGTGACCGCCAAGGTGCGGAATGGGCACTATGCCTATGTGCCCAAATCCATACAGCCGGCCGGAGCGGCGGGGTGGCCGGCCTTGACTGAACTCAACGGCGAACTGGTGTTTAACCATGCGGCACTTGAGGTCAACGACGTCACCGGCAAGGTCAATGGCCTGCCGGGTTTGCAGCTGGTCAAGGGTAATGCACGTATCCCTGACMTGACCCATGACACCACTGTCGAGGTGAACACACACCTCAAGGGGCCGCTTGCTGATGCGCTGGGGTTCGTCAACCAGTCCCCGGTTGCCRGCATGACCAATCATGTGCTGGCCAAGGCGGTTGCGGCCGGAACGGGCGAATACCGGTTCCGGCTGGACTTGCCTATCCACACGATCGATAAATCCCGGGTGGAAGGAACCGTCACTCTGCCCGGCAATGACCTGCAATTTGGCCTGGATACCCCAGCGCTGACAAAACTCAAGGGCGTTGTGACCGTGAGCGAACGCGGTTTCACCGTGACAGGCGCCCAGGCACGGCTGCTTGGCGGCGACGTCCGTTTTGACGGTGGCACGCGGGTGCAGGCGCGATCGCCCGGCAATGCAGAGCCGGAAAGCC
>NZ_JBFUAZ010000303.1:0-4902 GCF_056406035.1 Polaromonas sp. P1_E1_2
CCAGCGCGCCGTGCCGTTTATCGACATGCTGCAACGCAACCTGAAGTCGGGGCATGAGGTGGTTTGGGGCGTTTAGGCTTAGCAGTCGCGCTGACCCATACTAAAAAAGCCCTGGTGACAGGGCTTTTTGCATGGTGAGTTGATATGCGCTCAGTCCACCTTCGCCCCCGAAGCCTTCACCACCTGCGCCCACTTCTTGTGCTCGGCATTGATAAAGGCCGTGAACTGTTGCGGCGTATTGCCGCTGGGAATCGCACCCTGCGCGAGGAGCTTCTCTTTCATCGCAGGCGTGCCCAGCGCCTTGGCGGCTTCCTGCTGGATGCGGTTCACAATGTCGGGCGGCGTACCGGCGGGGGCGAGCAGGCCGAACCAGGAGCTCGCATCGAAACCTTTCATGGCCGGGCCGCCGGCCTGTTCTATGGTGGGGACGTCAGGCAGGGCCGCTGAGCGTTCTGAGCTCGTCACGGCCAGTGCCTTGAGTTTGCCGGACTTGATGAGCTGCATGGAAGACGGCAGGTTGTCGAACATGACGTCCATGTCGCCGCCCACCAGTGCCAGCAGCGCGGGGCCGGATCCGCTGTAGGGGAAGTGCGTCATATAGGTTCCGCTCATGGTTTTAAACAGTTCACCCGCCAGGTGGATGGACGTGCCGTTGCCGCTGGAGGCCATGTTGAAAGTGCCGGGCTTGGCTTTGGCCGCGCGTATGAAGTCCGTGACGTTGTTGATGCCCGCGGCTTTGGCTTTTTCGGCGTTGACCACCATGACGTTGGGCACACCCGCGACCAGCGTGATGGGTGCAAAGTCTTTTTGCGGGTCGTAGGCCATCTTGCTGTACAGCGACTTGTTGATGCCATGCGTGCCCACGGTGCCCATCAGCAGGGTGTAGCCGTCAGGCGCGGATTTGGCGACCACGTCTGCGCCAATGTTGCCGCCGGCACCGGCACGGTTCTCAACCACAAAGGGCTGGCCGAAGGCTTTGGAGAGTTCCGGCGCCATGGCGCGGGCCAGGATGTCGGTGGTGCCGCCTGGCGCGAAGGGCACGACGATTTTGACGGGCCTGGTGGGCCAGCTGGCGCTTTGCGCCCAGGCGGAGGGCGTGGCCATAAAGGTGGCGACGGCGGTCAGCGCGGTGGCCAGGAAAGCGCCGTAGCGACGGGAAAGAAAGGGCTTGCTATTGTTGTTCAAGAGGGGCTCCAGGGATGGCCGGCGCGGCCGGGGGTCACATGAAGATAGCGTGCGTGGGTTCATGCTTCAAGAGGGTTTCAACCCAGCCATCCAAAAAAAGAAAAGCCGCCCGGCATGAACCGGGCGGCTGGCAATCAAACGGTCAACAGATCAGTCGGCGAACTTGCCGGCGGCGTCGATCACGGGCTTGAGCTTGTTGATCTCGGCGGATACAAAAGCCTTGTGGGCGGCGGGCTCGACACGCTTGTCGGTCACCACCACGGCGCCAAGGCCTTCCTGCTTCTTGATGAAGTCGGGATCCTTGAGCGCCACTTTCAGGGCGTTGTTGAGCTGGGTCATCACGGCCGGCGGCGTTCCCTTGGGGGCGTACATGCCGTGCCAGATCGTCAGGTCAAAGTTTTTGAGGCCCATTTCCTGCAGCGTCGGATAGTCCTTGAGCAGCTTGTTGTTCTTCAGCGGTTTGGCGGTCGTGACCGCAAACGCCTTGACGCGGCCGGCTTCAATCTGGCCGGTGGTGTTGGTGGTCTGGTCACACATCATGTCGACCTGTCCGCCCACCAGTGCATTCATGGCCGGCGCCGTGCCGCCGAAGGGAATGGTGGTCATCGCGTCCTTGGCGTTGATGGCTGCCTGCCACATCAGGCCACAGAGGTGCGATGCCGAGCCCAATCCTGCATGGGCGATATTGAGTTTGCCGGCATTGGCGCGAATGTAATTCTCGAAATCGCGGTAGTTGTTGGCCGGYAGCTGCGGTTTGCCGATGATGGTCATCGGTACTTCGTTGATCATGCCCAGGAACTCGAARTCGTCCAGCACCTTGTAGGGCAGCTTGCGATACAGGGCCGGCGCGGCCGCCATGCCGATGTGGTGCACCAGCAAGGTGTGACCATCGGGTGTTGCGCGGGCTACCTTGGCCGCACCGATGGTGCCGCCGGCGCCGTTGACGTTTTCCACCACGAAGTTGGCGCTGCCTCCCATGGCTTTGCGCATGGCTTCGGCCAGGTCGCGCGCCACGCGGTCGGTTGGGCCGCCGGCCGCGAAAGGCACCACCAGGGTGACAGGCTTGGAGCCGGGGAAGGCAGGGGCTTGCGCGTGGGCTGCAAACATGGCCGTTGCAGCAGCGGCGAGGACTAACAGGCGTTTCATGAGCGTCTCCTTTAATGAACGCGCCAAGTTTACGGTCCGCTTACTGCGCAAACATCGCGGGAACTACGTAAGGGCAAGCCCCCGGTCCCTTTGCAGAGTGGCTTAGGCGTTTAAACCAGCAGGGGCCGCGGAACCGGCTTTGCCGGGCCGCAGGCGCAGCGCCCCCTAGCGGCGCAGCGCAGTACGCGCAGCGACAAGCGTGGGGGTTCTATTTGTAACTCCGTGCGTCCTCAATAACCTTTCCGTCGTTGGGGAGGCTTCCCGGAGCCAATAGCTGTACCGTTCCACGCAGTTTGGTGACGTCACGGATGGCGTCGCCGATACGCTGGTCCAGGCCATCCGGGGCGCAAGCGGTTTCGACCTGGAAGTGCATGTTATCGCTCGCCATCTCTCCGCTGACCACCAGCCTGGCCTTGATCACTTCCGGAAAGCGCCGGGCAATGTCTGCGACCTGTCCGGGGTGTACAAACATCCCGCGGACCTTGACGGTCTGGTCGGCCCTTCCCATCCATCCCTTGATGCGCGCATTGGTGCGTCCCGTGGGGCAGGTGCCTGGAAGGATGGCGGAAAGGTCGCCCGTGCCGAAGCGAATCAGCGGGTAGCCGGGATTCAGGGTGGTCACCACCAGCTCTCCCACTTCGCCTTCGGCCACCGGGTCACCTGTTCCAGGGCGCACGATTTCCACGATCACGCCTTCATCCAGAACCAGCCCTTCACGCGCTTCGGTTTCGTAGGCAATCAGGCCCAGGTCGGCCGAGGCATAACACTGGTAGCCCGCAATGCCGCGTTCACCCAGCCAGTCGCGCAGGCTGGGGGGAAAAGCCTCGCCTGAAACCAGGGCACGCGTCACGGTCGGCAGTTCCACCTTCATTTCGGCGGCCTTCTCCATGATGATTTTCAGGAAGCTTGGTGTGCCGATGTAGCCGGCCGGCTTGAGTTCCGCCATGGCGTGCACCTGCTGCTCCGTCTGGCCGGTGCCGCCCGGGAACACGGTGCAACCAAGGGCGTGTGCGCCGGTTTCCATCATGGAGCCTGCCGGCACAAAGTGGTAGCTGAAACTGTTGTGGATCAGTTGGCCGGCGCGAAAGCCCGCGGCATACAGGGCTCGTGCCATGCGCCAGTAGTCCTTGCGCTTGCCGCCGGGCTCGTAAATGGTGCCCGGGCTGGCAAAAACATGGGGCATGTGCGCGCCGTAGCGCAAGGCGCTGAAACCGCCAAATGCGTTGCCACTGCCACCAGGTGCGCGCTCGGCCTGCTGGCGCTCAAGGAGCTCGTGCTTGCGCGTGACGGGCAATCGCGCCAGTTCCGCACGTGATGTGATGGCCTGGGCGTCAACGTCTTTAAGGATGGCTGTGAATGCGGGGGCCCGGGTCTTGGCATGGGCAATCTGCTGCGGCAAGGCGGTCAGCAGCGCCGCCTCGCGTTCCGCAGGGCTTCGCACTTCCAGTGAGTCGTAATGTGTTGTCATTTGCGATCTTCCAAATCCTGTCAATACCTCAGCGCGATACGGAGATTTCAAGCCAGCAGGGGCCGCGGAACCGGCTTCGCCGGGCCGCAGGCGCAACGCCCCCTCGGGGGGGCAGCGACCCGCGCAGCGGCGGAGCGTGGGGGCCCTATGCCAGCCACCGTTTGCGGCGCTTGTAGCTTTTAACGTCCTTGAAGCTCTTGCGCTCGCCGCCGCCCACGCCGAGGTAAAACTCCTTGACGTCTTCGTTGTTGGCCAGGTCGGCGGCCGCACCGTCCATCACCACGCGGCCGCTTTCCATGATGTAGCCGTAGTCGGCATATTTGAGTGCCATGTTGGTGTTCTGCTCGGCCAGCAGGAAGGTGACCTGCTCCTTCTGGTTCAGGTCCTTCACGATGTTGAAGACCTCCTCCACGATCTGCGGCGCCAGGCCCATGGAGGGCTCGTCCAGCAGCACCATGGAAGGGCTCGCCATGAGCGCACGGCCGATGGCGCACATCTGCTGCTCCCCGCCCGAGGTGTAGGCCGCCTGCGAGGTGCGCCGGGTTTTCAGCCGCGGAAAGTAGTTGTAGACCTTTTCGAGGTTGGCCGCCACTTCCGCCTTGCTGCTGCGCGTGTAGGCTCCGGTCAGCAGGTTTTCCTCGATGGTCAGGTGGGCAAAGCAGTGCCGCCCTTCCATCACCTGCACCACGCCGCGTTGCACCAGGTCGGCCGGCGAGAGGTTTTCAATGCGCTCGCCGCGCAGCTCGATGGAGCCTTTGGTGACTTCGCCGCGCTCACCCCTGAGCAGATTGGAAATCGCGCGCAGTGTGGTGGTCTTGCCTGCGCCGTTGCCGCCCAGGATGGCCACGATGCGGCCCTGCGGGACCTGCAGCGAGACGCCCTTGAGCACCAGGATCACGTGGTTGTAGATAACCTCGATGCCGTTGACGTTGAGAACGATGTTGGGTGTGTCCATATTTTTTCCTGACCAATCTTGAGGGCTGCTGGCAAGGCGATCAGCCCTCAAGGCTGGCGGCTCGCGAGAGCCGCGCCCCTCCCGCCTGGCGGGAGGGGTTGGGGTGGGTGCCGTCAGTACCTGGCAAAGCCAGTCTGAGCGGCTACGC
>NZ_JBFUAZ010000304.1:0-4898 GCF_056406035.1 Polaromonas sp. P1_E1_2
TTCCAGGAAGGAGTCGCGCAGCACCATGCCGTCAAAGTCCTCGGGCGAGAGAAAAAAGTACTCCCTGCCGTGCTTTTCCTGGCCGCGCGGAGGGCGTGTGGTGTGTGACACTGCGGGCTGGATGCGTGAATCCAGTTCAAGAAGGGCTTTGACCAGGCTGGATTTGCCGGCCCCGCTGGGGGCGGCTACAACAAAGAGGTTTCCGGGGTAGTCCATGCGTCCTGGGCGGTGATTTCGGTGTTTTAGGCTAGGGGCGGGGCTATTCGACGTTCTGGACCTGCTCACGGATCTGCTCTATCAGCACTTTCATGTCGACAGAAATGCGTGTCAGCTCGAGGGACGCCGATTTGGAGCCCAGTGTATTGGCTTCGCGGTGCAGCTCCTGGATCAGGAAATCCAGGCGCTTGCCCAGTTCCCCGCCGTTTGCCAGAAGGCGGTCAATTTCATCCAGGTGCGAGGAGAGGCGGGTGATTTCTTCCGCGACGTCAATGCGGATGGCAAAGGCTGTGGCCTCTGTCAGCGCCCGGTCCTGTGCAACTTCCGGCAGCGTGGCGCCGTCCGACAGCGCCATGGCTTCTTTCCAGCGTTCCAGGAAGCGGGTTTTCTGTTGCTCAACCAGTTTGGGCACCATGGGTACCGCCAGCGCTGCTAGCGCACGCAGCTGTCCCGTGCGGTCAAGCAGCATGTCGGCCAGCCGGGCGCCTTCGCGTTCGCGGGCCGCCATCAGCTCTTTCAAGGCCTTTTTGGCCAGCTTGAGCAGCTCATCGCTGTAGTCATGTGGTTTTTTGTCCTCATTGGTGGCGATCCGCAGAATATCTGCCACGCTGAGTGCGGGTGCCTGCGGCAGCCAGGATTTGATGCTGTCCTCCAGCGATCCGAGCCGTTGCAAGGTTGCCGAAGATGGCGCGCGCAGGGTGCCGGCCGAGGTACTTTCCAGCGAAACCCGCACTTCTACCTTGCCGCGCTTGAGCTTGCCGGTGAGCAATTCGCGCAATGCGGGCTCGGCCTGCCTCAATTCGTCGGGCAGGCGAAACGCCAAATCAAGAAACCGGCTGTTGACGGAGCGTATTTCGACGCCCAGACGGGAGCTGGCATCCGCGCCCGATTCAGTTTCCGGGGCGGATTGCGCCATGCTCGATTGCACGGCTGCATAACCCGTCATGCTGTAAACTGACATTTAAAAATACGCTTTACTAGAGAGAGAACAAGACCCAGACTGACCAAGTCATTCTGGCTCATCCCAAATTATGTCAAAGGTCAAGCCCGCACCATTGCCGCCCGACACCGTGATTGGTGGCTATCGTGTTGTGCGAAAGCTTTCAGCCGGTGGCTTTGGCGTAGTTTACTTGGCCGTCGACAACGAGGGCCAGCAGGTCGCCATCAAGGAGTACCTGCCGTCGTCCCTGGCTGGCCGGGCCCCGGGGGAATTGCTTCCGCAGGTCCAGGCTGAAAAGCTCTCGCTGTATCGTCTGGGACTCAAAAGTTTCTTCGAAGAAGGCCGTTCGCTGGCCCAGATTTCACACGGCTCCGTGGTCAGTGTGCTGAATTTCTTCCGTGAAAACGAGACCGTTTACATGGTCATGAATTACCTGGAGGGCGGAACCCTGCAGGATTTCATCATCACGGCCCGTGAGCTGAAAAAGCAGAAGGTTTTCCGCGAGTCGACCATCCGTTCGCTTTTCGACGAAATCCTTCGGGGATTGCGCATCGTGCACCAGCACAAGATGCTCCACCTGGACATCAAGCCCGCCAACATCTTCATTACCGACGATAACCGTGCCGTCATGATCGACTTCGGCGCAGCCCGAGAGGTGCTGAGCAAGGAAGGCAACTTCATCCGCCCCATGTACACCCCGGGCTTTGCTGCCCCCGAGATGTACCGCAGGGACTCCTCCATGGGTCCCTGGACCGATATCTATGCGATCGGTGCCTGCATTTACGCCACCATGCAGGGCTACCCCCCCAATGACGCGCCGCAGCGCCTTGAAAAAGACCGTTTGTCGCTAGCCCTGTCCCGTTTGCGTGGCGTGTATTCCGACAACCTGATTGAAGTTGTAGAGTGGTGCATGTCCCTTGACCCCTTGTCACGGCCGCAGTCGGTATTTGCATTGCAAAAAGAATTGAGCAGGGAAGGTGAGCGTCGTTACACCAAACTCACCGTCAGCGAAAAGGTTCGCCTTCAGTTTGACAATATGGTGTCTGACACGAAAAAAACAGCGCGCAAGGCCACTGGCTACGCGACTAAATTCAAATGAAATTCTCAGTCTTTCAGGTAAGCCGAAAAGGCGGGCGCGAGAAGAATGAAGACCGGATGGGCTATTGCTACACGCGAGAGTCGGGCCTGTTTGTGCTGGCAGACGGCATGGGCGGCCATCCTGAAGGCGAAGTGGCGGCGCAGCTTGCGCTGCAGACCATTTCCGCGCTGTACCAGAAAGAAGCGCGCCCTGTCATTGAAGACACCACCGAATTTCTTTCCACCGCGCTGATGGCGGCGCACCACCAGATCATTCGCTACGCCAGCGAAAAAGGCATGCTCGACACGCCCCGCACCACGCTGGTCGCGGCGATTTTGCAGGGCACCGGAGCCACTTGGGTCCATTGCGGCGATTCACGCCTGTATGTGGTGCGAGACGGCGAACTGCTGACACGTACCCGCGACCACTCCTACCTGGAGCAGCAGAGCGCCGGCGTCATCAAGCTCGAACGCATCAACCGCAACATCCTGTTCACCTGCCTCGGTTCTCCTACAAAACCTGTTTTTGACGTTGCCGGGCCCGTGACCCTGCAGCAGGGCGACAAGCTGCTGCTCTGCTCCGACGGTCTCTGGGGCAGCCTGAGTGACGAGGAAATTGTCCGCCAGCTGGCCGGCAAAGGGGTTTCGGATGCCGTCCCCGACCTGGTTGAAAATGCCTTGCGTACCGGCGGCGAACACAGCGACAACGTCACCGTGCTGGCCATGGAGTGGGAAACGCCTGACGCCTTCGAATCCACCCGGGGGGTGTCTACCGACAGCATCATGGACGGCGTTTTCGCCTCGACCATCCAGGCCGGCGTGCTGGATACCGTGGTGGACGACCTTKACGAAGCGACCATTGAACGCTCCATCGCTGAAATCAACGAAGCCATTCGCCGCTCAGCCGCAAGAAAAGCCTGATACCCCGGGTTAGCCGTTTCGGTGGCTGCGCCTTCGGCGCCGCTTGCCTCTCCCGTTTCCGCTCCATTCCAATTCCGTTCCCCCTCAATTCCGCCATTCAATCCGGCGCCTTGCCAGAAAGCCATCCACCATGAGTCAGTTTGAACGAAGCGGCGCGCGTGCGGCCGACGCCCTGCGCCCCGTGCGCATCACCCGCCACTACACGGCCTACGCCGAAGGCTCGGTGCTCATCGAGTTCGGCGGCACCAAGGTGCTCTGCACCGCCTCCGTTGAAGAAAAAGTGCCCGGCCACAAAAAGGGCAGCGGCGAAGGCTGGGTCACCGCCGAATACGGCATGCTGCCCCGCGCCACGCACACCCGCGGAGACCGCGAAGCCGCCCGCGGCAAGCAAAGCGGCCGCACCCAGGAAATCCAGCGCCTCATCGGCCGGTCGATGCGGGCGGTGTTTGACTTGAAGAAACTCGGCGAGCGCACCATCCATCTTGATTGCGACGTGATTCAGGCTGACGGCGGCACCCGCACCGCCAGCATCACCGGCGCTTTTGTGGCTGCGCAGGACGCCGTTAATACCCTGCTGGCCAGCGGCAAGCTCCAGCAAACCCCCATCATCGACCACGTCGCGGCAATTTCGGTCGGCATCGTGCGGGGTACGCCCCTGCTGGACCTGGAATACACCGAAGACTCCGCCTGCGACACCGACATGAATGTCGTCATGACCGGCGCCGGCAACTACGTGGAAGTGCAGGGCACCGCCGAAGGTGCGGCGTTCTCGCGCAAGGAAATGGACGCGCTGCTGGTTCTGGCCGAAAAAGGCATCGTCGAACTGGTCGGCATGCAGAAACAGTCGCTATCAAATTAATAGCTGCTCGCGCAGACCCCTATTGGCCTGGAGCCATTTTTTGCTTATGAAAATCGTACTTGCGTCGAACAACCAGGGCAAACTCGCCGAGCTCAAGGCCATGCTCCTTCCCCTGGGCCTGACGCTGGTCAGCCAGGCCGAGCTGGGCCTGCCGGAGGCTGACGAGCCCTTTCGCACCTTTGTGGAAAACGCACTTGCCAAAGCCCGCCAGGCGTCGCGCCTCAGTGGCCTGCCCGCGCTGGCCGACGACGCCGGTTTGTGCGTGGATGCCTTTGGCGGCCTGCCCGGCGTGGACACCGCGTTTTACGCCACGCAGTTTGGCTATGCCAAGGGCGACGACAACAACGTCAAAGCCTTGCTGGAGCAAATGGCCGGCCTGACGCAGCCCGCCCAGCGTCGCGCGGCGCTGGTTAGCACCCTGGTGGCGGTCCGGTCTGCAGAAGACCCGGAGCCACTGATTGCCTCAGGCCGCGTGGCCGGAGAAATCGCACCCGCGCCCGTCGGCAGCAACGGCTTCGGTTTCGACCCCGTGATGTACATCCCCGAGTTCGGCCAAACCTTTGCACAGTTGCCCGTTGAGGTAAAAAACGCCAACAGCCACCGCGGCAAGGCCGCACGGCAAATGATCGAACTCATGCGTGAGCGCTGGCTGTAACCACTCTTCCTTTTATGGCCCAGCAAGACATCCAGCACTACATGCGCAGCGGCACGCTGCAGCTGGCCGCGTTGCCGCCGCTGTCGCTGTACGTGCACCTGCCCTGGTGCCTCAAGAAATGCCCTTATTGCGACTTCAATTCGCACGAGGTCGCGGGCGAAATGCCAGAGCAGCGCTACATCGACGCCGTAGTGGCCGATCTGGAGGCCGCGCTGCCCCTGATCTGGGGC
>NZ_JBFUAZ010000305.1:0-4878 GCF_056406035.1 Polaromonas sp. P1_E1_2
GGACTGCACCACCACGTTGGCGAGCCAGCGCAGGTAGTCTTCCATGGTGCCGACTTCCGAGAGGCTGTTGAGTGCGCGCACCACAAAAAAGGCGTCGCGCAGCCAGCAATAACGGTAGTCCCAGTTGCGCTGGCTGCCGGGTGCCTCGGGAATGCTGGTAGTCATGGCGGCGACGATGGCGCCGGTGTCTTCAAAGAGCGAAAGCTTGAGCGTGATGGCTGCGCGTATCACGGCCTCCTGCCATTCCAGCGGAATATGCAGGCGCTGGCTCCATTTTTTCCAGTAGGAAATGGTTTCCTGCTCAAACAGGCGCGCCGTGTCGGCAATGCCGTCGGGCAGCGACTCGTCGGCGCCGAGCAGAAAATTATGCTCGCGTGTCAGCACAAAAGGCTGCTTTGACAGCAGGTGTGAAATCGACACGTCGGTGTTCAGGCGCAGCGTCAGCTCGTCGCCCACATAGCGCAGGTGGTTGCTGCCCTGGGTGATCAGCGGCTTGCGCCGGCCCCAGTCGAAGCGGATGTCCAGCGATACGCGGATGCGCGGCGCGCCGTGGATGGGTTTGACGCGGCGCACCAGCGTCATGGGCCTGAAAAAGCGTGATCGGCTGAAAAAGCGCGGCGCGAAATCGGTGATCTCGATGCCCTGGCCGCGTGTGTCGAACAACTGGGTGCGCAGCACCGCCGTATTGGGCTCATACCACTGCTTGGCTTCGGCGAAATCCTCGATCTCGATGGCGAAGGCGCTGGACTGCGAGTCCTGGATGCCCGGGGCGGTCGCGTCGTCCTGCGCGGGCTGCGGCTCGAGAAGCGCATTGAATACAGGGTCGCCGTCAAACCGCGGCAGGCAGCACCAGACGATGCGGCCGCGCACATCAATCAGCGCACTGAAGGCGCAGTTGCCGATGACGCCCATGGCCAGCGAGGGTTGGGCGGGCGGCGCGAAGTTCAGGGAGTCGGCGGCGACGTTCATGGGCGGCTTTCTGGCGCGGCGGCCGGTGTTTCGTCGGTCTCCCGCGCCATGCCGCCGAAGGCCGCATGCAGCCATTGGTGCAGCGCCTCGGGTGACGCGCAGCGATGGCGCGCCTGGGTGGCGCCTTCGCCGACCTTGATGCCTTCACCGCCCAGGGATTGCACGGCCGCAAAGCCGGCTTCGTCGGTGGTGTCGTCGCCGGCAAACAGGGGCAGGCGGCCCGCAAATGGCGGTTCGGCCATAAAAGCCTTGATGGCCGAGCCTTTGCTGACGTTGGCCGGTTTGACTTCAAAAACACACTTGCCATGCAGCAGCTCGACACCGGGCGTGCGGTCGGCCGCCTCCTGCATGACCTGCAGGCACAGTGCTTCCAGCTCGGGTGCGTGGCGATAGTGCAGGGCAACGGCCGCCAGCTTGATTTCCACGCGCAACCCGTCATGATGCGCGGCCAGGTCGGTGGCGCGTCGGGTGAGCTCCCGCAGGTCCGGCTCTGCCAGGCTGACGACGCGGCCCTGCGTATCGCGGCGCTGCGCGCCATGTTCGGTGGCCAGGGGTAGCCGCAAAGGCGCGAGAAAGCCATCGAGGTCGGCCAGCCTGCGGCCCGACACAATCGCCAGCGCGCCGCCCAACTGCGCTGAAAGCCTCGCCAGGGCTGGAATCACGCCTGAAACCAGCTGGACTGCGTCGGGTTCTGGCGCCAGGTCGGCCAATGTTCCGTCAAAGTCCAGAAAAAGGGCGGTCTGCGCGTTGATGACCGGCAATGACCCGAAAGGCCCGGGAGGAAGTGCGTGTGAAGAGGGTCGGGGCGGCGATGAAGAAGGTGATAAATGCATCGCCATTCACCTTAGCAGAGCCCCTGCTGAATCACTGTAGGCCGGTTTCGCCTTTTTTCACATTTCAGCCAATGGCGGCTACCCTGTAGCGGTGCCGGGGAGGCTGTCCTGCACCGCTTTGACGCGTGCCCTGTGGATGGACTCGCCAATCTGTTTGCCGCCGCGTCCCGCCGCCTGGGCCTGCAGCGCCAGCGGCTGCGTTTGCACCGCCTGGGCCGCGGCCAGGGCATCCAGCAGGCGCGGGCGTTGCGGGTAGGGCGAATCCTGCAGGCCCAGGCGCCCGCGGGCGTCGCATTCGCAGGCCAGCAAAATATCGCCGAAACGCTGGGGCTTGCGAAACGCATCGCAGCGCTCCAGCAGCCGCACCAGGGCCGCGGCGCCCAGGCTTTCGCTGCGGTGCACGTTGCCGTGCTCGCGGGCCACCACGTCGGCAATCTCGCGGCAGTCGACCGGCACGCGCAGGCGCTCGCACACGTCTTTCAGCAGTTGGGCGCTGCGTTCTTCGTGACCGATGTGCCGCGGTAAAACATCGGCCGGTGTCGTGCCCTTGCCGAGGTCGTGGCACAGGCAGGCAAAGCGCACGGCCAGAGAGCCTTCAAGCTGCGCCGACATGTCCAGCACCATCATCAGGTGAACGCCGGTGTCGACCTCGGGGTGGTGGCTGGCGGGCTGGGGTACACCCCAGAGGCGCGCTACCTCGGGCAGCAACTTTTGCAGCGCGCCGCATTCGCGCAGCACCTCGAACATGCGTGAAGGCCTGCCCTCCATCAGCCCGCGTGCGAACTCCTGCCACACGCGTTCAGGTACCAGCGCATCGGCTTCGCCTTCGGCCACCATGTCCCGCATCAGCGCCATGGTTTCGGGCGCCACGGAGAAATCCGGAAAGCGCGCGGCAAAGCGCGCCAGCCGAAGGATGCGCACGGGGTCCTCGCGGAAGGCATCCGTCACGTGGCGCAATACCTTGTTCCGGATGTCCTGCTGTCCGCCGAACGGGTCGACCAACGCTGAAAAGTCGGGGTCAAAACCGGCTGAAGCTGTTTCTGGACGGGCGGGAGCAGCTATTGAATTGATAGTGAGGTCGCGCCGCGCCAGGTCCTGCTCCAGCGTGACGTCGGGCTCGGCGTGCACCACAAACCCGCGGTAGCCCGGCGCGGTTTTGCGTTCGGTGCGGGCCAGGGCGTATTCCTCACGGGTGTCCGGGTGCAGGAACACCGGGAAATCCTTGCCGACCGGCAGGTAGCCTTGTGCCACCAGCGCTTCAGGGGTGGCGCCCACGACGACCCAATCGTGGTCCTGCACGGGCAGGCCCAGCAAGGCATCGCGCACCGCGCCACCAACCATGAATATTTCCATCAGGCCAGTTTAGCGGTTCGCGCCAGCCCCAAAAGCCCGGCCGGCGCCGGATTTTCAGGAAAAAACAGGCCGGAAGAAACTGCGCTCGTAGCTGATGATGCAGCCGGTCGTTTCGGCGTATTTGAAAGCCGCCAGGCATTCCTGGTCGGAAAAGGAGTTCTGGCGGTAAATCTCGTAGGCCGCCAGGCTCTCAAAGGTGAACAAGGCCAATGCAATGTTGCTGGCGCCCTCGCTGGGCATGAAGTAGCCATGGTGCGTGCCGCCGAATTTCTCGACCAGCGGAATCCACAGCTTGCCGTAGTGCTCGAACTCCTTGAGTTTGGCGRTGTTCAGCACGTAACGCAGATAGATCGTGACCATGATGTCTCCCGTTCAGCGCCTGACGCGGTAGGGCTCTTCGAATTCGCGGAAATCGTTTTCGGCCAGCGCGTCGTCGATCCAGGCTTTGACACCGGGCAGCGCGCTGACGCGCTGAATGTAGGCGCCGATTTCCGCCGGTACCGGCAGGGCGTACCGGCTCAGGCGCATGCACACAGGCGCAAAGAAGGCATCGGCAATGCCGAACTCTCCAAACAAGAAATTGGCCCCCACGGTCGACTGCGTCTCCCTGCCCCCCGAGGGGGCGCTCGGACCTTGGGGCGGCCCGGCGGTACGAGGGTCCTTGTATTGCTGCAGCAACTCGGTCCACATCTCGACAATGCGCTGCACGTCGGCACGCACGGCCGATTTGTCGCGCCAGATCAGCTGGCCCATGTCCGACAGGTCGGCTTCGATGTTCATGGGGCAGGCCGAACGCAGCGCGCCAAAGCCGCTGTGCATTTCAGCGCATACGCTGCGCGCCCGGGCGCGCGCTTTCACATCCTGCGGCCAGAGCTTTTTCTCGGGAAAGCGTTCCGCGAGGTATTCGGCAATCGCCAGCGTGTCCCACACGACAAAACCGCCGTCATCCAGCGCCGGCACCCGGCCGGTCGGGTTCACGCCGCCGATTTTTTCCTTGAAGGTCGAGTTGGCATCGAACGAGTCAAAGCGCAGTTTGATTTCTTCAAAAGGAATGCCGGCCTGCTTGAGCAGCACCCAGGGGCGCATGGACCAGGACGAGTAGTTTTTATTGCCGATGTAGAGCTTGAGCATGGTGTCCCTGTTCTGCTGATGATGAAGGAAAGAAGTCAAATGGAAAAACGACTTGCGATGCTACCGCCGTGCGAAATCACGATTGATGCAAAAAATCTTTGAAATTAATGCTACATCCACGGCGAGTAAGAAGGGCGGATTTCCTCTTCAGGCCAACCGGGGCCGCGGAACCGGCTTTGCCGGGCCGCAGGCGCAGCGCCCCCTCGGGGGGCAGCGACCCACACGAAGTGGGGAAGCGTGGGGGCCTAAAAACGGCCGGCGGTTTTACGCTTGGCCGTCAGTCCGCTGCGCAAGCCCTGCGCTCCCAGATAAGAAGGCCCCACCGCATCCAGCGCGGCAGGATGAACACCCAGTGCCTGCAGGCCGGGCAGCTTGCCGGTGGCCACGTTGTCGGTGGCCATGGCGTCGAGGTTGTCGCGGCTCAGCAGCGGCTCTCCGGGCGCGAGCTCCATGAGGCGCGCCTGCAGGCGCCCCAGGAAATCCGGCAGGCTGATCACCGGGCGGCCCTTGCCGCCGTTGATACCGGCGTAGCGACCGGCCAGCCTGACCAGCTGGCGCAGCGTGAACACGTCGGGCCCGCAAACGTCATAGA
>NZ_JBFUAZ010000306.1:0-4862 GCF_056406035.1 Polaromonas sp. P1_E1_2
CCCAGCGACACGCGGATCGCGCAGTATTTGAACTCCGGGATCTTCGCAAACGGGTCTAGCGCGGCATTGGTCAGCTTGTTGATGGCTGCCTCGTAGTAACAGAAAGGTACAAAAACTGCGCCGCGTGGCGAGCTTTCGTCGGCGCGGGCGTACAGCTCCACCTTGCCGCGGCGTGACTCGATGGTCACCACGTCGCCGGGCTTGCCGCCCATGGCGGCAAGGTCGAGTGGGTGTACCAGGGCGACAGGATCAGGCTCGATCGCATCGAGCACCGTCGCGCGCCGTGTCATGCTGCCGGTRTGCCAATGCTCCAGCTGGCGCCCGGTAATCAGCACCATCGGATATTCGGTGTCCGGGCGCTCGTCGGCCGGGATGATGTCGGCCGGCACGAACTTCRCGCGGCCGCCTTCGCGGGGGAAGTCATCCACAAACACGACCGACTGGCCGGGATCGCCTTCTTTCATGCAGGGGTAGGTGACCGAATGCTCGCGGTCAAGCCGGTCCCAGGTGATGCCGCCAATGCTCGGCATGGTGTGGCGCATCTCGTCGAAGACTTCGCTGACATGGTTGTAGTGCCAGCCACAACCCATGCGGTTGGCGATCTGCGTAATGATCCAGAGGTCCTGGCGTGCATCGCCGGGCGGGTTGATCGCCTTGCGGCCCATCTGCACGAGGCGGTCGGTGTTGGTAAAGCTGCCGTCTTTTTCCGGGAAGGCACTGGCCGGCAAAATCACGTCCGCCAGATAGGCGGTTTCGGTCAGGAAGATGTCCTGCACCACGAGGTGCTCGAGCGCAGCCAGGGCTTCGCGCGCGTGGTTGGCGTCCGGGTCGGACATGGCCGGGTTCTCGCCCTGCACATACATCCCCTTGATGCCGCCCTTCTTGATGGCGTGCATCACTTCGACCACCGTCAGGCCGACCTGGTCGTCCAGGGAGCCGGGAGCGACGTTCCAGGCCTTCTCGAAGCTGGCGCGGACCTCGGGCTTGGACACATGCTGGTAGTCTGGCAGCATCATGGGGATCAGGCCCGCGTCGGATGCGCCCTGCACGTTGTTCTGGCCGCGCAGAGGATGCAGGCCGGTACCGGGGCGGCCGATCTGGCCGGTCATCAGCGAAAGGGCGATCAGGCAGCGTGCGTTGTCAGTGCCGTGCACGTGCTGCGAAACGCCCATACCCCACAGAATCATCGAGCCTTTGGAGGTGGCGAACAGGCGGGCGACATAGCGCAGCGTCTCGGCGTCGATACCGCAGATGGGTGCCATCAATTCGGGCGTGTAGCCTTCGACGTTCTTGCGCAGTTCTTCGTAGCCGATGGTGCGGCTGTCGATAAAGGCCTGGTCCACCAGGCCTTCGTTCACGATGACGTTCATCATCGCGTTGAGCATAGGCACATCGGTGTCGGGCTTGAACTGCAGATGGCGGTGCGCCACGCGGGTGAGGTCGGAGCGGCGCGGATCCATCACGATCAGCTTGGTGCCGTTCTTCACGGCGTTCTTGATCCAGGTGGCGGCCACCGGGTGGTTCACCGTCGGGTTGGCGCCGATGATCACAACGACGTCGGCCTTGGTGACATCCATGACGGGGTTGGATACCGCGCCGGAGCCTATGCCTTCCAGCAGGGCGACGACCGAGGACGCATGGCACAGGCGCGTGCAGTGGTCCACATTGTTGCTGCCGAAACCGGTGCGCACCAGCTTCTGGAACAGGTAGGCTTCCTCGTTGCTGCCCTTGGCCGAGCCAAAGCCGGCCAGCGATTTCTTGCCGTGCTGGTCGCGGATGGCCGCGAGTTTGCCGCCGGCGAATTCCAGCGCTTCTTCCCAGCTGGCTTCGCGGAAAACATCCATCACGCGGTCTGGGTCCATCGTGAAGTCGCCGGTTTTCGGCATGCCTTCGCGGCGAATCAGCGGCTTGGTCAGGCGCTGCGGATGGTGGGCGTAGTCAAAACCGTAGCGGCCCTTGACGCACAGGCGCTCGTGGTTGGCGGGGCCGTCGCGGCCTTCCACAAAAAGAATCTTGTCGTCCTTGACGTTGTAGGTCAGCTGGCAGCCGACGCCGCAATACGGGCAGACCGACTCGACCTGCTTGTCCGGCACGGTGAGCGCGGCCTCGCGGGCCGGCATCAACGCGCCGGTGGGGCAGGCCTGCACGCATTCGCCGCAAGCCACGCAGGTGGACGCACCCATCGGGTCGTCCATATCGAAGACGATCTTGGCCTGGTCACCGCGGAAGGCCAGCCCGATCACGTCATTGACCTGCTCGTCACGGCAAGCGCGCAGGCAGCGTGTGCACTGGATGCAGGCGTCCAGGTTCACGGCGATGGCGGGGTGCGATACATCCTGGCGCACCTGTTGGCGTGCCTTGAAACGGGGTTTGCCGACGCCGATCTTGGCCGCCCATTGGTCTACCTCGTTGTTACGGGTGTATTCCTTTTCGGGCATGTCTGACAGCAGCAGCTCGAGCACCAGCTTTTGCGAGGCCACGGCGCGTTCGCTGTCGGTGACGACCTTCATGCCGGCTGCAGGTGCCCGGCAGCATGAGGGAGCGAGTACGCGCTCACCGTTGATTTCAACCATGCACGATCGGCAGTTACCGACAGCTTCCATGCCTTCCTTGAAGCACAGGTGCGGGATCTCCACGCCTTCGCGCTTGGCGACCTGGAGCAGTGATTCGGTGGCGCGGCCCTGGACCTCACGGCCGTTGAGGCTGAAGCTCACAAGCGGTGCGTCGAGTTCGGCGAGTTCCTGGCGGGTAATTGCATTCATCGTGGTGCCTCTTGTCTTGTTGACGCGGTGCTCAAGCCAGCTCGTGTGGGAAGTACTTGATGACGCAGTCCATGGGATTGGGAGCCGCCTGGCCGAGGCCGCAGATCGATGCGTCGCGCATGACCAGGGACAGGTCTGCCAGCAGGGCGAGGTCCCACTTCGGCTGTTCCATAAGGTGTGCTGCTTTGGCTGTGCCCACACGGCACGGCGTGCACTGGCCGCAGGACTCATGGTGAAAGAAACGCATCATGTTGCGCGCGGCATCAGTGGCCGTGTCCTTGTCGGAGAGGATCATCACCGCAGCCGAGCCGATAAAGCAGCCATAGGGTTGCAGCGTGTCGAAGTCCAGCGGAATGGTGTTCATCGTGGCCGGCAGGATGCCGCCCGACGCGCCACCGGGCAGRTAGGCGTAAAACTTCTGGCCTTCCAGCATGCCGCCGCAGTATTCGTCGATCAGTTCCTGGATGGTGATGCCGGCCGGCGCCAGCTTGACGCCGGGCTCTTTGACCCGTCCGGACACCGAGAATGAGCGCAAGCCTTTGCGGCCGTTGCGGCCGTGCGAAGCGAACCACTCACCGCCTTTTTCCAGGATGTCGCGCACCCAATACAGCGTCTCGAAGTTGTGCTCAAGCGTCGGCCGGCCGAACAAGCCCACTTGTGCGACGTAGGGGGGGCGCAGGCGGGGCATGCCGCGTTTGCCTTCGATGGATTCGATCATGGCCGACTCTTCGCCGCAGATGTAGGCACCGGCGCCACGGCGCAATTCGATCTCCGGCATGCCGATCATCAATGGGTCCAGCCGCAATCTGGCCAGTTCGGCCTCCAGCATGCTGCGGCAGCCGTGGTATTCATCGCGCAGGTAAACGTAAACCTTCTCGATGCCGACAGCCCAGGCGGCGATCAGCATGCCCTCGAGGAAACGGTGCGGGTCACGCTCCAGGTAGACGCGGTCCTTGAAGGTGCCGGGCTCGCCTTCGTCGATATTCACCGCCATCAGGCGTGGGCCTTTTTCGGCACGCACGATGCGCCACTTGCGGCCTGAAGGAAAGCCGGCGCCACCCAGTCCACGAAGGCCGGAGTCTTCCATGGTCTTGAGAACCGATTCGACATCGCGTTCGCCCGAAATGCAGTGCTTGAGCAAAGCGTAACCACCGGCTGACTGGTAAGTGGGCAGGTCGATAAAGCCCTCAGGAACGTGCTGCACAGCTGCTGCTGCGACGGTCGCCATTACGGTCTCGCAGCTGGCATTGGGTACCGGGTTTTGTCCCACCACGACTGCTGGCGCCTGCTCGCAGCGGCCTATGCAAGGTGCGGCAATGATCCGGACTTCGCGGCCGAGCAGGGCAGGGAGCTTGGCCAGCAGGTCCCTGGCGCCAGCCATCTCGCAAGAAAGGCCATCGCAGACCCGCACCGTGAGTGCGGCTGGAGCGGCTTCACCTTCCTTGACCACGTCGAAGTGATGATAGAAGGTTGCCACCTCATAGACCTCGGTCTGGGCCAGCCGCATCTCCTGGGCCAGCGCGGCCAGGTGCGCTGCCGACAGGTGGCCGAACTCGTCCTGGATCTTGTGCAGGTGTTCGATCAGCAAGTCTGGCCTGCGCGACTCGGAGCCCAACAGGCGTTGCACGTCGGCCAGCGCCTGCGGGTCAACGCGGCGACCCTTGGGCGCCTGGCGTTTACGCTGCTTGGAGGCGTCGATGACGGCGATGGGAATGATGGGATGGTTCATGAAGCGTAGTGGCTCGCTGTATGGCTGGCGTGGGTGGCGTGGGCTGCCCGACCTAGATGACGCGCTCGGCGCGTAATTCGGCGATGTAGTCGGCGCCGTAACCCAGTTGCGTCAACACTTCGTCGGTGTGCTCGCCCAGCAGGGGGGAGCGCGTGACTTCAGTGGTGCTGTCGGACATCTTGATCGGATTGCCCACGGTCAGGTACTTGCCGCGTGTGGGGTGGTCGACTTCAACAATGGTGCCCGTTTCGCGGAGCCCGGGTTCTTCCGAGATCTCTTTCATCGACAGGATGGGACCGCAGGGAATGTCGTACTTGTTCAGGATTTCCATGGCCTCGAACTTGGTCTTGGTCATGGTCCATTTCTCGATG
>NZ_JBFUAZ010000307.1:0-4843 GCF_056406035.1 Polaromonas sp. P1_E1_2
GCACAGGTGCGTAGCAGGTGTGCAAGCGCCGCAAACCACCCCCCAATCCCACTCAACAGTCTGCACCTCGCTGCTGCTTTCTGCCGCAAGCAAAGGTGACCTTCAAGGAGACCGTCATGAAAACCGCCGCAGAGACACTTCACTCCCACAGGCCCGAACCCAGCCCTTCGAAAGGACGCCTGGGTGACCGGCCGGACAACGGCTCGCGGAGCAGTCGCGGTGCCGGCCCTTCGTCGGGGTCACGCCTGGACAATCCGCACAAGCGCATCCGCCTGTCCGGCCACGCGCGCGCCTGCTGATGCAGGCGCCTCTGTGTGCGCATCAGGCGAAAAACGCTTACAGCCCTGTGGGACACCGTCTCATGGGGTAAGCCCGATGTAGCGGGCTAAATTGAATTCCGGCTGACGTTCAGCCACTCACCGTTCAGCCATTTCATCTTCAAAAAAGGAAACCGACATGCACGCATCCAAATTCAAACCTGCTGCCCTTACCGCCGTTGCCCTGGCCGCTTTGCTGGCACTGGGAGCCTGTGGCAAAAAGGTGGAAGACACCGGCGCGTCGCCTTCGACACCTGCCGCTTCACCCTCGACCACACCTTCGCCGTCGACCACGCCATCCCCAACAGGCAGCAGCTCTTCGATGGGTACGTCCACAACCGGTAGCACCCCAATGGGAACCAGCACGTCTCCGATGACAGGTGACGCAGCGACGCCTGGTACGGCAGCCAGCGCTCCGGCCAAGTAATCGGACCTGAAAATCCGGCATTGACCGGCACTTTTTGAGCGGGTCCTGCGCGGCCGCCTCAACAAGAAGAAAAACCTGCATGCCGGAAAGCATGCAGGTTTTTGTGTTTCTGGCGGCGCCGCGAAGCGGGGCGGCCTCAGCCCTGTGCGACCGGATGCGCTGGGTCGCTGCACCAGTCGCTCCAGCTGCCGGCGTAGAGCCCGCTTCTTCCGAGGCCGGCCAACTCCATGGCAATGATGTTGGGAACGGCGCTGACGCCGCTGCCGCAATGGTGTACCACGGTGGCCGGGTCGCGGCCGGCCAGCAAGGTTTCAAACTCGGCCTTGAGCTGGACTGCCGGCTTGAACTTTCCGTCGGGCCCCAGGTTCTGGCCGAAGGGGCGGTTCAATGCGCCGGGGATGTGGCCGGCCACCGGATCCAGCGGCTCCACCTCGCCCTTGAAGCGTGGCGTGGCGCGTGCATCAACCAGTGTTTGTGCCGGGCGGCCCAACTGGCTCGCCACGGTCTGGGCCGATACCAATGTGGCTTTTTCCGGCGCCAGGAGGAAGCTGGCCTGGAAATGCGCAGGTTCTTCGCCGCTGTTGACGGCGCCGCTGGCGGCCTGCCATGCTTGCAGCCCACCGTCGAGCACCGCCACGTTTTCATGACCGGCCCATTTGAGCATCCACCACAGGCGCCCGCAGTAGTTGGCGCCGTTGCGGTCATACACCACCGCCTGCATGTTGTTGGCAAAGCCGACGCTGGAAAGCCAGGTGGCGAACTTCTCGCGGTTGGGCAGTGGGTGGCGTCCGCCCGACGCGGGTGTATCAGCGCCGCTGGCCGTGATCACGCCATGGGCGCCCGCCACGCCGTGCTTGGCACTCAATGCGGTGTCCAGGTTGGCATACACGGCGCCGGGAAGGTGCGAGGCGAGGTACTGCTCCTGGCCGGCGTTGGGCTTCATCAGGTCGAAGGTGCAGTCGAAGATACGCAGGGGCTTGGCCGATGCGATCAGGGCTTGCAGTTGTTCGGCGGAAATCAGGGTGGTGTAGCTCATGGAAAACTCCTTAATGCTCTTCAGCCGGGGCATTCGGCGCAGCGCGGGCGCGCAAAACAGTTGCGGCAATCGCGCTGACGATGATGAGGCCCATGCCGGCCCAGCCGATCAGGGGGATATTGTCGCCAAACAGGATCAGGCTGTAGATAGCCGCGAACACAATGCCCGAGTACTGCAGGTTGGCCACCATCAGCGTGCCGCCATGGTTTTCAGACATGGAATAAGCCTTGGTCATGGACAGCTGGCCCAGTGAAGCCAGGATGCCGATAGGCGGCAGCCACAGCGCGTGTTCCCAGTTCCAGGGTGTGATGCCCATGACGCACATGCCGAGCGCGCCGGCAACCGCCGTGCCCACGGCAAAATAAAACACGGTGCGCGTTTCGGGCTCGCCCATGCGCGAAATCGCCATCACCTGCATGTAGGCAAAGGCAGCACCCAGGCCGGACATCAGGCCCACCAGCCCGGCAAAGGTCTGGTTCTGGTCGATGGCGGGGCGCAGCAGCATGACGACGCCGGCAAAGCTTGCCAGGATGGCCATGACCAGAGGCCCCTGGCTGGGCCCTTTCTGGCCGGCCTTGCCCAGCATCAGCGCACCGCCGACCAGGAAGGCCGCAATCCACACGCTGCTCATGTAGTTGAGCGTCATGGCGGTCGCCAGCGGCAGATGGGCAATCGCATAAAACCAGGCTGACAGCGACATCACGCCAATCACGCTGCGCCAGGCATGCATGGACGGGTAGCGGGTGGCCAGGGTGATGCCGCGCGCGCGGGCGTAGGCGGCCATGAAGACGATGCCCAGGGTGCCGCGGTAGAACACCAGTTCGGCGCTGTTGAAGTGTTCTGACGCGTACTTGACGCAGACCCCCATCGTGGCAAACAGGAAGGAGGAAAGAATCATCCAGACGGCTTGCATCGATTTTCAGGAGAAGGAGTTATGAGTGGTAAAAGAGGCTGGGATCCGCAATGGCTGTGCGAAAACAGCTATCAAATAAATAGCAGTTCCGGTGCCGTCAGATCATCTGCGTGGTTTTGCTGGCGCCCATTTCGCGGCGGTACCACTCGTGAAAGTGCTGCATGCCGTCTTCCATGGGGCTTTGGTAAGGCCCGAACTCGTTGTCACCGCGAACCATCAAGGCCTTGCGGCCGGCGTCCATGCGCAGGGCGATCTCATCGTCTTCCACGCAGGTTTCCATGTAGGCGGCTTGCTGAGCTTCGATGAATTCACGCTCGAAGGCGCAGATTTCTTCGGGGTAAAAAAACTCGACCACGTTGAGCGTCTTGTCGGGGCCCTGTGGATGCAGCGTGCTGACCACCAGCACATGCGGGTACCACTCAACCATCACGTGCGGGTAGTAGGTGAGCCAGATGGCGCCGTATTTGGGCGGCACTCCCTTGCGGTACTGCAGCACCACGTCATGCCATTTCTTGTAGGTGTCGGTGCCAGGCTTGCCCAGCTTGTCCGACACGCCCACGGTCTGCACGGAGTAGTCAGGCTCAAGTTGCCAGCGCAGGTCGTCGGTGGTGACGAAGCCGCCCAGGCCGGGGTGGAAGGGGCCGACGTGGTAGTCCTCCAGGTAGACCTCGATGAAGGTCTTCCAGTTGTAGTTGCACTCGTGCAGGTGCACCTTGTCGAGCTGGTAGCCTGAAAAGTCGAGGTCGGCGTAGGTGGCCAGCTGCGACATCTCGGCCGCCACGTCGCGGCCGGTGTCCTCGAACACCAGGCCATTCCAGGTCGTGGTCTTGTAGCGGTTCAGGTTCAGGCAGGGGTCGATCTCGAAGTGCGGCGCGCCTATGAGTTCGCCCGAGGTGTTGTAGGTCCAGCGGTGCAGCGGGCAGACGATGTTGCTGCCGGTATTGCCGCGGCCCTGCAACATGGTGGATTGGCGATGCCGGCAGACGTTGGAGATCAGCTCGATGCCTGAGGCGTTGCGCACCAGCGCCCGCCCTTCGCCCTCATGCGGCAGGGCGTAATAGTCGCCCAGGTGGGGCACGGCCAGTTCATGGCCCAGGTAGCGCGGCCCGCGGGCAAACAGCTTTTGCTGCTCCCGCTGGTACAAGCCCGCATCGAAGTAGCTGGAAATGGGGAGCTGGCTGGTGGCCTGCAGGAGACGGAGGCTGAGATCAGACATGCAAATTTCGGTGAACATGCCTCCGCGCCAAGGCGGTGGAGGCTGTTGACAAGCGGGTAGGCAGGCTGAGCGACAGCCCACGGAGAAAACAAGGCCGGATATCCCGCAGCAGGGGCACTGCTGTTGTCGAGAACTGTTATCAATTGTACCCGCGCAGGCCTTTTTGCGGGTCTTCGCACGCCGCCGCCGGATAATAGAGATGTATGGATTCGTAGCCCCGGGCGCCGGGATCGCAAACTGCCTGCAACGGCCTAAAATCAGCCTTCATCCAAATCACCATGGCCAAAAGTCCTTCGTCCACCGCTGCTGCCTCCGCTTCCGTTGTTCCGGCATTGCCCGCCAGCTATGAGGCCGCATTGCAGGAACTTGAAGGGCTGGTTGACRGCCTGGAATCCGGGCAGCTGCCGCTGGACCAACTGCTTACCGGCTACCAGCGCGGTGCGCAGCTGCTGAAGTTCTGCAGGGACAAGCTTGAGGCCGTGGAAACCCAGATCAAGGTGCTGGAAGGCACGGAACTCAAGCCGTGGGTGCAGGAATAACCGGCGCATTGCAGGCAGAACATTCCTTCACCCCCTAAAAAAGAGACCCACGATTGAACGCCCCTGAAAAACTGCCTTTGTTTACCTTGAGCGCCTGGAGTGCCGGGCAGCTTGCCAATGTCGAGAGCGCCTTGTCGCGCTGGGTTGCCTGCCCCAGCGACGCGCCTGCGCCTGCGGGCTTGGGCGACGCCATGCGTTATGCCGTGCTCGACGGTGGAAAACGCCTGCGGCCGTTGCTGGTCATGGCGGYCTGTGAGGCCGTGCAGGGCAATGCGCAAGCCGCCCTGCGGGCTGCCTGCGCGGTAGAGCTGATCCACGCCTATTCGCTGGTGCACGACGACATGCCCTGCATGGACAACGATGTGCTGCGCCGCGGCAAGCCCACGGTGCATGTC
>NZ_JBFUAZ010000308.1:0-4841 GCF_056406035.1 Polaromonas sp. P1_E1_2
GGTGAAGACCTGGACGCGCTGGTTGAAATTGAGCGCAACTACGAAAAAGAGATTCGCCTGGTGTTCGGCCGCTTTGAGCCGCGGGCGATTGACTTGAAGCGCGAGCGCTGGGAAGACTATGTGGCCAGCCTGAAGAAGCGCTACACACGCGAGCAGATTTTGAAAGACTTTGGCGTGGTGATGCCTTACGCGCTGCCCAAGCCCACCACGCGCAAAAGCAAAGACGAAGAAGAGGGCGAGGTGTTTGGCTACAGCCTGCCGCCCAAGACCATCGTGCTGACGTTTGACGACGGCCCGCACGGCGTTTATACCAACGAGATTGCGGCCATCCTGAAGCAGTACGGTGCGCCGGGCATCTTCTTTCAGGTGGGCAGCAACCTGGGCACGGTGGCGGCTGATGGCAAAACCAAACTGGGGCCGCGCGCAGACATCAGCCGCAAGCTGCTGGAAGCCGGCCACACGCTGGCCAACCACAGCATGACGCATGCGCAGCTTTCCAAGCTCAATGGCGCGGGCCTTAAATCAGAGATGCTGGGCACTGATGAATTGCTCAAAGCGGTAGATACGCGGCGCTCGCCGCTCTTTCGGTTTCCGTACGGCGCGCGCAACGACGAAGGGCTGGACGTGCTGTCGGCCGCGCACCTGCGCTCTGTCATGTGGAACATTGATTCGCTCGACTGGGCCGACCCGGTGCCGAGCTCGATTGTGGAACGCGTACTGAAGTCGGTTGAAAAAGAAGGCCGCGGCATTGTGCTGTTTCACGACATTCATGAGCGCACGGTGAAAGCGCTGCCGGCCATTCTGGAACGCCTGGTGGCCGACGGCTACCAGTTTGCGAGCTGGGACGGAACCGGCTTTACCGTGGCCAAGGGCTCGGGCGTGGCGCCCGCCCCGCAGGCAGCCAACCCGGGATATAGCGACTCGTGGGCCATTGTGATTGGCATTGACGACTACGCCAGCTGGCCCAAGCTGCAGTACGCGGTGCGCGACGCGCGTGCCATTCGCGAAACGTTGATCCAGCGGTTTGGCTTTGCCGCCGACCACGTGATATCCCTTGAAAACCGCGAGGCCACACGCACCGGCATACTGGCCGCCTTTCATGACAAGCTGGCGCACAGCGGCATGAAGAAGAACGACAGGCTGTTCGTGTTCTTTGCCGGGCACGGCGCCACACGGCAGCTGAGCTCGGGCCGCGATTTGGGCTACATCATTCCGGCAGATTCAGACCCGAACAAGATCGCGACGGACGCGGTGCCGATGACGGAGCTGCAGAACATTGCCGAAAGCCTGACGGCCAAGCACGTGCTGTTTGTGATGGACGCCTGCTACAGCGGGCTGGGCCTGACGCGCGGCGCGGGCTCTGGCAACTTTTTGCGTGACAACGCCAAGCGCCTGGGCCGGCAGATGCTGACGGCCGGCGGCGCCGACCAACTGGTGGCCGACGGCGGGCCAAACGGGCATTCGGTGTTTACCTGGACGCTGCTGCAGGCGATGGGCGGCAAGGCCGACCTGAACGGCGACGGCCTGATCACCGCGACCGAGCTGGCCGCGTATGTGGCGCCGGCCGTAGCGTCGGTGTCGCGGCAGACACCGGCCTTTGGCAGCCTGCCGGGATCTGAAGGCGGCGACTTTGTGTTTGCGCTGCCGGCAGAGGCCGAGTTTTTAAGCGCGCAGACGAGCCAGCTGTCTGTCGATGCGATTGCGCTGAACAGCAAACTCGACGCCACACGCCCGCCCGCCGCCGCGCCCACTGCCGGCAGCGATGTGCCGGTGACGGCACCGCCCACGGCAACCGTGGTGGTGAAAGACCTGCAGGGCGGTGAACAAAAAATCACCACGCCGCTGGCTGTGCCCAGCTCGGCACGGCAACTGGCCCAGCGCGCCAATGACCGCGGCCTGCAGCTCTATAAAGAAAAGCTGTACGCCGAAGCCGAAGCCCAGTTCACCGAGGCGCTGAAGCTGCGCCCCGACTTTGCGCTGGCTGCCAACAACCTGGGGTTTGTGTATTTCAAGCAGGACAAGTTCAAGGAAGCGGCGCGCTGGTTTGAAAACACCGTGAAGATGGACCCATCACGTGCGATTGCCTACCTGAACCTGGGCGATGCCCATGCGCGGGCAGGCGACGGCGACAAGGCGAAGAAGGCCTTTCGCAATTACCTGGAGCTGGCACCGAACGGGCCGGGCGCAGCCCATGCGAAACAAGAGCTTGAGAAGGCCTGAAGCTACTTGAAGCAGGCTGGAGTAGCCTGGCGCGATTTGGCGATACTCTGCCTATGACTTCCACTTCCCCAGACGCTCACGCAGTTTCCCGCCTGCGCACCGCGCGGCTGGCGCGCGCCTCCAAACCATTCCTGGCCCGCGGCGGCCCGCGCAATGTGCGCTGCGCCGGTTGCCGCCTGATGCCCAGCCACTGCATGTGCGCCCTGCGCCCTGTTGTGCCCACGCGCGCGGGTGTGTGCCTCATCATGGCCGACATCGAGGCGCTGAAACCCAGCAACACGGGCTGGCTGATTGCCGATGTGGTGGCGGACACGTTTGCGTTTGAATGGGCGCGCACCGAAGTAGACCCTGCACTGCTGGCGCTGCTGGCCGACCCGCAGTGGCAGCCCTACCTGGTGTTTCCGGGCGAGTTTGTGGCGGCTGAGCGAGTGGTGGCTGATGTGTTGCCTGCCGACTCATCGGGTGACAGGAATACGAAGCGCCCGCTGTTTGTATTGCTGGACGCGACGTGGCCCGAAGCCCGCAAGATGTTTCGCAAGAGCCCATACCTCAACCACCTGCCCGTGCTGAGTTTGCAGAGCGAGCAGCTCTCTCGCTACAAGCTGCGCCGCTCRCAGCGCGACACGCACTTTTGCACGTCTGAAGTGGCGGCCCTGTGCCTGGAGCTGGCCGGTGAGACGCATGCGGCGCAAACGCTGGAGGCTTACCTGGATGTGTTTACCAACCGCTATTTGAAAGCCAAGCAGCAGCAGCCGCTGGATCTGGAAGATGCGGCGCATGCGCAATTGCGCAAGCTGGCACACCCCTGTTGAATAAATGGCACACCCCTGTTGGGGCTCACTGCGTGTAGCCCCCTCTCCCCTTGCAGGGGACGGGCGCCTTGCGGCCGGCAAAGCCGGACCGCGGCCCCTGCTGGTGAAGCCACGCCACGCAGTTATAGTCCCACCCCATGGATAGACCCCCTTACCTGCGCAAGCGCCGGCCAGCCCCTGACGAAAGCGAAGGCCTGCTGTGGCGGCTGGTGGCTGCGCTGGTGGCGATTCCGATTTTTGAGATCTCGCTTTACCTGGGCCTGTACCTGATTCTTTCGCCGCGCAGCCTGAGCCATCTTTTCATGGCCATTCCCTTGTGGATGCATGGCGTCTACGCCGGCGCGGCCGCGCTGGTCGGTTTGCTGTTTGGCTTCAGTGGCATTACCTGGCTGCTGGGCCACCTCTTCATGACGCACCATGAAAACGAACGCAACCGGCTGATGACAGCGCTGCTGTGGGGCGGGTTGCTGGGGCTGGCGTTTGTGGCTTCGCACTTTGTGGCATAGCACGCACGCTGACATCTGCTTGCATTGAGCCCGGCGCAACCCTGCTGCCGCTGCCATACAGTCACTTCCTTCTTCACCTTCTGGATACCCATGCGCCCCAGCTTCCGGCCTCTTTTTGGCACCACGCTTGCCACCTTCGCCCTCACCTTGCTGCCGCTGGCTGGCGCGCAGGCKGTTACCCCGGCTGAACAGCCGTATGTCGGTGGCTACACCCAGGGTTCGGTCGATTCGCGTGCGCAGCTGATGCTGCTGGACGACAACACGTTTTGTTTTAGTTTCATGGGCGGCTCGCTCGACATGCTGGCCGGCGGGCGCTGGAAGGCTGAAGGCAACGGCGTGCGCCTGCAGGAGGTGCGACAGAACGGCTCCGTCTTCCCCGTCTTTGGCAAGCAGGTGCTTGAGCAGAAACAGACCGTGGAGTTTGACTTTCAYGGCCATTCGCTGTCTCGCGCGGTGTCGGTCGCGTTTGCCACGGGCACTGACGAGACCTTGCCCACCAGCCTGCGCCGGCTCTTCAGGGACGGCCACAACGGCTGGTCTTCCAGCTACAAGCTGCCGCCCATGCCGATGGCGCAGGTGCGCTACTTTTATATAGCCGATGCGGAAGTGGATGCCAACGGCCAGCCCAAACAGCTGCGCGTGGTGCAGTACCGGCGCGGCGACGCGAACACGCTGCGCGTGGGCTACAACCCGGCGTTTGGCAACCCGCCGCTGAACCAGCTTGCCACGCTGAAGGATGGTGAGGTGCTGCATGTAGACGGCAGCCGCTTTGGCCCGCGCAAGGAGCTGCCGGAAAAAGCCCTGGAAAGAATACGCTCGGCCTGCATACGGCCCGCGCTGGCTGAGGCCAAACGTCCCAGCGAAGAAGAAGCCGCAGAGATAGCGGCCGGACGCGCGACGTCCGTGAAACAGCCGCCGCTGGTGCCGGTGAAAACTTTTAATCTGCCGCTAACGGCCCTGCAGGGCGCGCCTTACTTTTCTGACGACAAGTAGCCGGATGAGTTGCGGGGGTGGCTGCCGTGGGCAGTCGTCCGTTGCTCCTAAATTTATAGCTTCTCGCGCACGTTCTTATTGGGTTGCAGGCATATTTGATGCGTGAAAATGCTCTACAGGACTGTTTTTCCAGCAACCGGAATCCGTCGCGCAACGAAGCCCTGTTATTTATACCGGCGCAGCCAGGGCACCCGCTGTAATACATTCATTGGCTTCAACACCCACCGGACTCACTGCCCATGCGCTCCATCTCCCAGCCTCTTGGCACCACGCTTGCCGCCTTCGCCCTCACCTTGCTGCCGATGGCCGG
>NZ_JBFUAZ010000309.1:0-4836 GCF_056406035.1 Polaromonas sp. P1_E1_2
GGCCGACACAACTGGGGCTGATGCCGGCCCGCGTGGCCAAACCATGCAGCCCGAGCTTGGGTGTTTTGCTCACACCCGCGCAGCCGCAAGATCACGCACGCACAAACACGACGTCCCAGACGCCATGCCCCAGCTTGATGCCGCGGTTTTCAAATTTGGTCAATGGGCGGTAGGCTGGCTTGGGGGCATAGCCACCAGCACTGCTGTCTGCCGTATTTTTCAACAGCGGCTCGGCGCCCAGTACTTCCAGGATCTGTTCGGCATAGGGTTGCCAGTCGGTCGCGCAATGCAGGTAGCCGCCGGGCTTGAGGCGGGCCGCGAGTTTGGTGATCAGCGGTGGCTGGATCAGCCGGCGCTTGTTGTGTTTTTTCTTGTGCCAGGGGTCCGGGAAAAAGATGTGCGCGCCGTCGAGGCTGGCGCGGGGGAGCATGTCGTCAATCACTTCGACCGCATCGTGCTGCAGGATGCGGATGTTGGACAGCTTCTGTTCGTCGATGCGTTTGAGCAGGGCGCCCACGCCGGGCGTATGCACTTCGCARCAAAGGAGGTTCTTTTCGGGCATCAGTGCGGCAATGTGCGCCGTGGCCTCGCCCATGCCAAAACCTATTTCAAGGATCGTGGGAGCGTTGCGCCCAAAGGCCTTTTCAAAATCCAGTGGTGCATCGGCATACGGCAGCAAAAACTTCGGGCCCACATCGGCAAAGGCCTTGGCCTGGCCCGCGGTGGTGCGGCCGGTGCGGCGCACAAAGCTGCGGATGTTGTGGGGAGGATGGGTGTCGGCGGGCGCGCCTTCGGGTGAGGCAGGCGGCACAGGGGGAGAGGTTTGAATCACCCTGTGATTTTAGTCGCCCAGAGCGGCACGGCCAGTTGTAGCCAGGCGGCGGGTGTCGCTGCGTTGGCTATACGCTCAACCTCCAGCCCCAGCGTTTGGCCGGCCTGGACCAGCAGCGCCAGGGGGCGGGCGGTGTCCAGCGGCTGGGCGCCGTTCTGCTTGGACAGTTTTTCGCCGTTCGGGCCCAGCACCAGCGGCGTATGCAGGTAACGCGGCAGCGGCAGGCCGAGTGCGCGCTGCAACAGGATTTGCCGTGCGGTGTTGTCGGCAAGGTCTTCGCCGCGAACGATGTCGGTGATGCCCTGGGCTGCGTCGTCTACCACTACGGCGAGCTGGTAGGCCCAGAGGCCATCCGCCCGTTTGAGGACAAAGTCGCCGACCTCACGGCTGACGTTTTGCATCTGTGTGCCCAGGCGGCGGTCATCCCAGCTGATTTCGGCCTGTGCGGCGGCCGCTGGCGTGGCATCAGTTGCTATTAAATCTATAGCTGCTCGCGCAAGTTCTGATTGGGCCAGGGCACTATTTGGCACATAATTTGGCGTCAAAAACCGCCACGCACGTGCAGCACGGCCATGCAGCCCGTTGCGGCAGGTGCCCGGGTACACCAGTTCGCCATGGCGTTCCCGCGCCTGCCCGGACGCGGCCAGTGCCCGCGCGATATCTTGTCGCGTGCACGCGCAAGGGTAGGCGAGGCCGCGGGTGATCAGTGCGTCCAGGGCATTCTGGTACAGGGCGCCGCGTTGTGACTGGTAAACCGGTGCTTCATCGGGTACCAGGCCGCAACAGGCGAGTTGTTCAAGAATGACGCGGTCTGCGCCCGGCACACAGCGCGGGGTGTCGACATCTTCGATGCGTACCAGCCAGCGGCCACGGTGCGCCCGGGCATCCAGCCAGCTGGCCAGGGCCGCTACCAGCGAACCCGCGTGAAGCGGGCCTGTGGGCGAAGGGGAAAATCTACCTTTGTAGCCCGAGGCCATAAGCAGAAGGAACTATGAGAAGGCTAACCTGGCGGCCGCCGCGCCGGGCCGCCCCAAGCAAGGCCAGCCCCCTCGGGGGGCAGCGCAGTACGCGAAGCGACAAGCGTGGGGGCTAACAAATTTCGAGGGCCATTTCAAGGCCCGAGACAAAGCCGTCTTCGACACGGTGACCCAGACACCAGTCGCCGCAGGCGCCAATGCGCGATTTGGCGTCCCAGGCGTGGGTTTTGCCCAGCGGTTGCTGCGTTTGGGCGTGGCGCCAGCGGTGCACCGCCGCGTGTGACGGCTGGGCGCGGATGCCCGTCACTTCTGTGAAGGCCTTCAGCAGCTTGGCCTTGACGCGCTCGGCATCGTCTTCCAGGTGGCGCTCCGACCATTCCGGGCTGGCCTGCACGGTCCAGCGTTCGATCGGGCTGCGCCCAGGCTTGGACGATTCCCGCGCCAGCCAGGCAATGCGGTGGTGCGTGCTGCGCGCTGCATTCCAGTGGGGCCCCAGGTGCGCCATCGTGGGCTGCATCGCCTGCGGAAAGGCCAGCATCAACGTCCAGCAGGGCGCAACGCTAACCTCGGACAGCTCGGCCACCAGGGGCTTGGCCTGTTGTGAACTGAGCAACAGGGCCTGCGCCTGCGAAGACGGCACCGCCAGAATGACGGTATCAAAACCCGAATGGACGCGGCTGTCTGCGCCGGGCCCTTCGGTTTGCAATTGCCACTGGCTGGCGTGCAGCTTGTCGGGTTCGATCCGCATGACTTCAGTTTCCAGCGCTAGCTGGCCGGCAGCATCGAGGGGCTGGGCCCACAGCCGCACCAGTGCGTTCATGCCGGGTGAGGCGACCCAGTGGGCTTCCTTGGGCGGCAGCGCCGAGGCCACGACACGGCCGAGTTCATCGAGGATGCGCACGGTGTTGGCGCTCCAGGGCCGGACCAGCCCGGTAGCGGTGGCCAGGGCTTTTTCAAAGCGCGCGTCCCGCACGGTGAAATATTGCGTGCCGTGGTCAAAACCGCCGAATTCGCTTTCGCGTGTGGCCATCCGGCCGCCGGCGCCCCGGCTTTTTTCAAACACGGTGACGCGGTGCCCGGCCTGCACCAGGGTGCGGGCACAGGCAATGCCCGCAATGCCTGCGCCTATGACGGCAATGCGGCGCGGAGCCGCGGATTCAGGGGATCGGATGGATTTTTTTGTCATATCTTTGTACTTTGTGCGGTTTGACGAATGGGCGTACTGCGGATCATTCAAGTGATTTGCGGCGTCCCGGCGTATGTCATCACATCTCAACCATAAACGAAAACTTTAAGAACCTGTTTCAAGCACACTCTACACGCAGCCGCAGCGCATGCGCAGATATTGCGTGCCACTACGGGTTTTCATGCAGACTGGTCACGCTCCAGCAGGGCTTTTCGTGTGGCGGGATTTTCCAGTTGCTTCAGCCACCACTGCAGCGCCCGCCCGCCATGGCCGTCCACGACGCGCAGCCACGCATAGCTCATGGGCACGAGGCGTGGGGCTCGCTGCATTTTTTTCTCGACCAGCCTCCCGGTGGCGACATGCGGACGCGCAAGGTATTCAGGCAAAAAGCCGCCGCCCAGGCCCCGCAGTTGGGCCTGCAGTTTTTCCTGCATGCCGGGCACCGTAAAAATGTCCTGGCCGCCGAGCAGGCCCACAGTGATGCCGCTGCCACGCTGCACGGAATCCGCCACGGCCACGGCCCGGTGGGGCATCAGCATCGCATCCGTTATCGGTTCAGCAGCTTTTGCCAGTGGGTGATGGGGCGCCACGGCATAAATGAAATGAATGCTGCCCAGTGTCTTGTGTTGCACCGAGGTATTGACGGATGGTTCCATGGCCACCCCGATGGCCAGGTCTGCCTGGCCGGAGGTAAGCGCTTCCAGCGTGCCCGACAGCGCTTCTTCGCGAATCCGCAGGCGTGTGGGTGGGTTCAGGGCAAAAAAAGCTTCGCACAGTTCCATCACGGTGGTGCGCGAGATCACGCTGTCCACAGCCAGCGTGAGCTGCGGTTCCCAGCCGGTGGCGACGCGCTTGACGCGATTGGCCACGGCGTCGAGTTCGGCCAGCAGGCGGTTGCCTTCACGCAGCAATTCCTTGCCGGCCTCGGTCAGTTTGGCCTGGCGCGAAGAGCGGTCAAACAGCAGCACATCGAGGGCATCTTCCACCTGGCGGATGCGGTAGGTGAGGGCGCTGGGAACCAGGCCCAGCTCGCGTGCCGCAGCCGCCATGCTGCCGGTCCGGTGCACGGCGCCAATCAGGCTGAGGCTCTCCGGGGTCAGGGCGTCGCGAATCCGGTTATTGGTCATTGGGGGGAATATCATTCAAATAATTTGAATGATGCCATCAAAATGCAGCAATGAAAAGTGGGCTGCCCGCGCCTACATTGGAGTCATTGCAACGCAGTTCAACGCACCTTGAAAGGAGCACCTCATGATGACTTTAAGAACATCCGGCGAACGCGGTTACGCCGATCACGGCTGGCTCAAATCTTTTCATTCCTTTTCGTTTGCCGGCTATTACGACCCGGCCCACATGGGTTTTGGCAACCTGCGGGTCATCAATGAAGACCGCATTGCCGCCGGCCGCGGCTTCGGCACCCACGGCCACAAGGACATGGAAATCATCAGCTATGTGCTGAGCGGTGAGTTGGCGCACAAGGACAGCATCGGCAACATCAAGGGCATCCCGCCCGGTGATGTGCAGCGCATGAGCGCGGGCACCGGTGTGCAGCACAGCGAGTTCAACCACGCAGACGGCCAGACCACGCATTTCCTGCAGATCTGGATCGAGCCCAATGTGACCGGCATTCCTCCCAGCTACGARCAAAAAACATTTGCCGATGCTGAAAAGCGCGGCACGTTGCGGCTGGTGGCTTCGCCCGACGGCAGCCAGGGCTCGGTGCTGATCCATGCCAATGCCAGGCTCTATGCAGGCCTCTTCAACGGCGCGGAAACCGCCACGTTGCCGCTCGACGCGAAGCGCAAGACCTATGTGTTCCTGATTCGCGGACAGCTTGAAGT
>NZ_JBFUAZ010000310.1:0-4834 GCF_056406035.1 Polaromonas sp. P1_E1_2
CCGGTGCGCCGTTCTGGTTGGGGRGCACTTCACCATACATGCCGAAAGCCAGCAGCGCCAGCGGGTGCATGGCTTCGTCCATGCGCAGGGCTTCCACATAAGGCCAGTCGAGCACGCGGGAGCCCACAAACGGCATGGTCTTGGGATCGGCCAGGGTGATGAATTCAACGTATTTCGCGCTGCCCAGCGGCTCGACCTTCTTGATGAGCTCCGACAGCGAATACCCCACCCACGGGATCACCATGGACCAGCCCTCGACACAACGCAGGCGGTAAATACGCTCTTCCTGCGGCGCCAGCTTGATCAGGTCTTCGAGCGTGAAGGTCTTGGGTTGCTTGACCAGGCCTTCGACGRCCACCGACCAGGGCTTGGTCACCAGCGTGTGGGCGTTCTTGGCCGGGTCGGCCTTGTCGGTGCCGAACTCGTAGTAATTGTTGTAGGTAGAGGCGTCTTTGTAGTCGGTGATCTTTTCCATGGTCACCGCACCGGCCACCGCCGATTTGCCGCCGGCCAGCGCCGCCAGCTTGCCGGGTTTTTGTACCGTCTGCGCCATCGCCTGGCGGCCCGCCCAGCTGGCCATGGCCACGCCCGCGGCACCTGTGGCCATCAGTTTGATCAGGTCGCGACGACCATGGTAGATGCCGCGCGGCGTAATCTCGCTGGGAACGAGGTGGTCGAAACCATCGGCATGGGTCTTGATGAGCATATGAGTCCTTGAAATCCGTTGAGGGTTAGTCTGAATACGCAGMAACTTCTTACAGGGATTCAGCCAGGGCTTCTAAAAGACTCGCAGGCAGTTACAAGGTTCCGTAACTGTGCAGCCCCGACAGGAACATGTTGACGCCCAGGAAAGCAAACGAGGTAACTGCCAGCCCGACCAGCGCCCACCAGGCGGCGACGGTGCCGCGCAGGCCCTTCATGAGCCGCATATGCAGCCAGGCCGCGTAGTTGAGCCAGACAATCAGCGCCCAGGTTTCCTTGGGGTCCCAGCTCCAGTAGCCGCCCCAGGCCTCGGCCGCCCACAAGGCGCCGAGTACGGTGGCAATGGTGAAAAAGGCAAAGCCGACGGCAATCGCCTTGTACATCACGTCGTCCAGCACTTCAAAGCTGGGCAGGCGCGCGGCAATGCGCTTGCGGCCCAGCAGGATGCCGGCGGCGATCAGCCCCGACACGGCCAGGTAACCTACCCAGTAGTAGCTGCCGCCCACTTCGGCCGGCGACTTGCTGCGAAACACGACAGGGACAAAACACAGCACCACGCCCAGCAGCCACAGCGGCGTGAGCCGGTGCCAGCGCGTCTCGTTGGCCTGCTGCTTGATGAGATAGGACAGCGACACCATGGCAGCCAGCGAGAACATGCCGTAGCCGATGAAATTGGCCGGCACATGCAGCTTCATCCACCAGCTTTTGAGGGCAGGCACCAGCGGCTGGATTTCATGGGCTTCGCGTATCACGGTGTACCAGAGCAAAAAACCGACCGCGGCACTGACCACCAGCATCACGAAAGCGCCGAGCGCGCGGGTGTTGTACTGCGATTCAAAGTAGAGGTAGAAGGCCGCCGTCATCCAGCAGAACAGCACGAACACCTCGTACAGGTTGCTGACCGGGATGTGCCCGACGTCTGCGCCAATCAGGTAGCTTTCGTACCAGCGCACCAGCGTGCCGATCAGCGCCATGCCGATCGCCACCCACGCAATTTTGGAGCCCAGCGACTCCAACGTGCTGCTCTGGCCTTTGGCAAACATGCCCAGCCAGTAAAAAATCGTGCTCATGAAGAACAGCACGCTCATCCACAAAATGGCCGACTGGCTGGAGAGAAAGTATTTGAGCCAGAACACCTGCTCGGCGCGCGCCAGGTCACCCTGGTACGACGCAATGCCCAGCAGCGCGAAGGCGCTGACCACCATCATCAGTACCCGCAGCGGCCGCCAGAACCAGCCCATGGCGATAGCCGCCGGAATGGCCGCGAACAGGATGCCTTTTTCATAGACATCCATGAAATCACTGTAGCGGGCGAAGGCATACAGAAAGCCGCCGGCGACCAGCGCAGCAAACACCCAATCCAGCACATTACGCCGGGCGAAATAGCCCTCGTTCAGGCTCAGCGTGCTGTCGCCGCCCGCCTTCAGCGTGGTGGTGTTCACCGCGGTGTTGTTGATCGTGGAGGTATTCATAAAGGCGCCTGCAACAGTTTCGTTTTCAACATCTCAAACTCCTTGTCGCCGTCCATGGTCTTGCGGTTGGTCGACAAGGCCATGGTGGCCTGACTGTGGCCTTCGGCCGATTCTGGCATTGAACCCACAACATTGCCATCTTCTGCCTGACCGCCCCCTGCGCCGCGCGGCGCCAGCCAGACCCAGACGCGGCGTTCGCGCACGTAAAGCATGGCGAACACCCCCAGGATCAGGAAGGCGCAACCCAGGTAGACGATGGTCTTGCCCGGTGCACGCGCCACCTGGAACACACTGGCCTGGACCTGGGTGAAGTCTTTCAGCTCAAACGCCATGGGCGCGGGGTAAAAATTGGCGTCCGACAGGCTCAGCACCATTTGCGACATGAAAGCCCGCGTCTTTTCATCCTGACCCAACGGCTTGAGCCCGGCCTGCTCACGCGTCATCTGCGTCAGCTCAAACAAGGCACCGTTGAGGATGCGGATCAGCACCTCGCCGGCACGGTTGCGCTCGGCTTCGGGCACATTGGCTTCCATAAAGTCAGAGATGGCCTGCAGGCCTGCAGCGGTTTTGGGCTTGCCCGTCGAACCTTGCGCGGCGCCCGCTGCGTCTGCAACGTCACCGGCAAAAAGAGCCAGCGCCCGCGATGTCGACGCGGCGAGCTGTTGCATCAGCTCCGGCCGTTCCCGGCCAATGGCCTGGCTTGCGTAGCGCCTGACCGCCAGCTCACGCTGCGCCGGATTGGCGAGCGCGGCACGCAGCCGCAAAAAGGTTTCCATGCCGCCTTCGGCGTCCACCGGAATCCGGAGGTACTGGAAGGGTGCAGACGGTGTCTCGCGAACACCCATCAGGTAGACCGCAGGGCTGTCTTCCGCCGGGTCCGTCTTGACCGGCAACATGTAGTTGTGAAATTCACGGGCCTGTCCGGACGCATCGCGCAACTTGTAGCTCACGCTGGGGCCCACGTTGCGCAGCTCTTTTTGCGTCACGGTCTTGTTCGCCGCGCCGAGCCGTGTGTCAATCGCCTGGTGCAGGTCGACCTTGCGCACATCGGCGCCGGAACCCATGCTTCCGCCCGACGCAAAATTTTCCACGTTGATGACCCGCAGCGCGGTGTATTCCAGCGTCAGCTTTTCGGCGCCATCGCCCTGCCCGTTGGTCAGGCCGCTGGAGCCGCCGATCGTGCCCTGAATTTCAAACGGCTTGCTGGCCGCGGCCATCGGAATGGCCTTGAGCGTCACGCTGGAGCCGCCGTCGTCGAAGCTCGACTGGTAAATCTCGATACCGCGGTGATTGGCCGGGTGATTGACCTCCACCCGCACCGGAATCTTTTCGCCAGTTTCCTTGTCGTGGATGATGATGTCGCTGGCAAAGAGCTTGGGCATGCCGGTCGAGTAATACTCAACGATGAATTTTTTGAGCTCAATGGAAAACGGCAGTTCCTGCAGCAATACGCCGCCCGGCTGGTTCAGGATGGCGGTGCTGGACTGCGTGCCTTCAGCCACCAGCAGGTTGGCGCGAAACGTCGGGTTTTTGTCGCTGAGCCGGTGCTGGGCCGGCACGTCGGCAATCAGTCCGCCGCCGGCATAAATCGACTTGCCGTTCAGCCACATCTGCGCGCGTACGATCATGTCGCCGTCGAGCAGGCCGCCCACGCAGACCAGCACGATGGCGCTGTGCGCTGCGATGTAGCCCAGTTTGTTGGCCGCGCCTTTTTTGGCCGCCACCATCCAGCCGTTGCCGGCGCGCTGCTGCAGCTTCACTTTCCAGCCGCTTTGCACCAGCGTCTGGCCAATGCGGCGCGCAGCCGTTTCGGGTGACTCGGCCAATGCGGCCTCGGCACGGTGGCCAAAGGCCTTGAGGCTTTGCTCCCGGACGTTTTCCTTGAGCTGGTTCAGGTCCGCGAAGATCTTGGGGGCGTTGCGCGCAATGCACAAAGAAGTAGAGACCACCAGAAAAGCCAGGATCAGCAGGAACCACCAGGCGCTGTACACGGTGTTGAGGCTGAGCAGGCTGAACACCTGCGCCCAGAACGGACCGAACTGGTTCACGTAGTTGCCCAGCGGCTCTGCCTGCTTGAGCACCGTGCCGATGATCGACGCGATGCAGATCACCGTCAGCAGCGAAATGGAAAACCGCATGGACGACAGCAGYTCCACCGCCGCCCGCCAGCTGCGGGAGCCCCAATTGACCTTCATACCCTCGGTGGAAACTGTCATGCTTGAAATGGAACCTGCGGTTGGCTCAGGAAAGCCTGCGAACCAGAAAAAGAAGGGAAAAAGAAAAAAGGCGGGCTTTCATCAGAAAGACCCGCCTTGGTGTGATTGGTTTTGGAGGCTTGGGTTCAATACTGCAGGCAGCCTGCGGGTACTTTCAGCAAAAAAACGCTCGCCTGCCAGTCCTTTGCTGTACTTTGCTTAACGCAGGCCGGCAATGTAGTCGGCCAGCGCACGGATTTCACGGTCGTTCAGCTTGGCAGCCACCTGGCTCATGGGCAGGCTGTTGCCGCGGCCGCCGTCACGGAAAGCCGTCAACTGCGTCACCGTGTACTCAGAATGCTGGCCGCTCAGGCGGGGATATTGGGAAGGAATGCCGGCGCCCGTGGGGCTGTGGCAGCCTGCGCAGGCTGCGATCTGGCGGTCCTGCACGCCGCCGCGGTAGAT
>NZ_JBFUAZ010000311.1:0-4832 GCF_056406035.1 Polaromonas sp. P1_E1_2
GAGCAGGTCGCGCATCGACGGAGTTTGCACGACGAAGGCTTGCGCGTTTTGGGCCTTGTGGGCGAACCAAGCCCTTTCGATCAACAGCCGCAGGCGTGTCCTGAGAGGAAAGCTGGCGAGCGTCACCGGTTCGACGAGATAACGGTTCTGCACGAACACAACGGCGCGTCCCTTCAGCTTGAAGAGCGGCGGCAAATTGCCGAAGCACAGCACGAGGTCAGCTGCCTCCACGGATTTGGAAAGCCACCATTCAGCCCAGAAACGACGCCACACGGTAGGCGCAACAGTAATGACTTTCAGGTGCGGAAGATGAGTCTTCGGCACTGGCATGCGGCTATCGAGCAACGCAGTTGTGTCACGACCAGCCGGCAGAGCCTCAAGCAGCGCGCGCAGCAATGACTGCCCTCCGCCGGAGTGCACATTGGTGGCGTGGACAAAAAGGGTTGTTGCCGTTTTAGTTGTCACGTGGTGGCGGGGCTTTTGCCAGTTTCAACTTGTACAGAGCGAACGCAAAACCTCGCGTATGGACCGTCCATACCAGCAGGATACCGCAGCCGAGAACCAGAAAATAGGGAATGCTTTGCTGCGGTGCCACGCCGAATTGAACAGCGGTGCTGGCCATCACGACGCCGTAAAGCGAACAGAGAATGGGGTTGCGGGTCAAGGTTCGTATCAAAAGCTCGACAAGTAGCACCAGGAACGTAAAAACAACCATTCCGAATGCGACGATCCAGAGCGAGTTGCTGTAATAAAGGAAGGCCGGCCCGCCAGGCAGGCTTGCAAATCTGAATTTTGTACCGTCGGACTTGAGGTATACAGACTTCGAGATGCTTTGGTAAATATCGGGTTTTCCTATCGCCGGCTTCTCCAGAAAACCACGACGCAAGAGCGCCGGGTCCTTGTTTGGATAGGCCTGCACGGCCATCAGGCCCTCCAGGCCTATCCATCTGTCAACACTTAGCTGTAAAAGGCGGGCTGAAAAACCGTCGGTCAGCTGATAACCAAACTCATTGAGTAACAGCCGGGATTGCGCCGAATCCGTGCCCATGGCTTCCGCCCATTTCTTCTTTTCGGCGGCCATGATCGCTTCCAGCTGTATTTTTTCGATATTCAGTTTCCGCATCAATTCAATGATTGGCGGACGCTTTTCCGGGGGGGCGATTTTGAGTTGATCCTCCAGCGTGCCGAGTTGGCCGCTGACAATTTCCCAACGGTAGTAGGCCTCATGGTAGGCCGTGCTTGTATACAGGCCGGTCTGGTAGAAATAGTTCCGGAATGTCGTGACGGCCGATATGGATACCACCAGCAGCGCGCAAAAGGCAGCGGCAAGCATGACTGTTTTCAGGCGCGACCAGCCCGCCAGCTTGTGCCTGAATTGGTGTAAAACGAAAAGTTGTGGAACGGCGTGAAAGATATAGGCTGCCCGGCTCAGGATCGACGTGCTCGAGAGAAAAGCTTCAATCAAAATTCCGTAAGCTGCCAAGGCGGGGTTTTTCCCGAGCGTGATGTCCCACCAGGCAAAAAGGGCAACGAAAGTAGCCAGGCCGATGTTGAGCAGCCAGGCTACTACCGAGTTCATCGGCCACATCAGAGACGCTTTTGGTGCAAGGCCGATTCGATGTATTCCGTATGCCAGATTGACAACCAGCACCCCTGCCGTCGCGAGCGCCAGCGCAAGCCATAGCCATTTCCTATTTGGTTCGTACCATGAAGGCACAACGAGTTTCTTTTCATCACGTATGGGGCTGACACGTCTTGCCAGGGCTGCATAGGCTATGCCGCCCGCAATGACACCCAAGCTGGCCACGCTTGCCACCAGTAGTACTTCGTCCCACGCTGCGGGCGCACCCTCGAACAATCCGATGGGTTCGACATACGGGTAATTGAAAATGGTATGAATCGTCAGTTTGAACCAGAGCCCGAGCCACAGAAATACCGTCAGGAACAAATAGCCGTAACTGTGTTTCTGACGGCATCCGGTGATCAGCATGACGCCGGTCGCGGCCGAAAAAAGCAGATAAGAATCCTTCGCGCCGACGTAGCCAGACAGTCCCAGCGTGAAAAATATGAGCCAGATGCCGACGCCCGCAATCACGATGCTCCTGGCCCACAGGTTTTCCCCCGGTGGCATATCAATAATTTTCAGGAGTCGCGGAATCATGTTTGTCGTGGCATGGAATATTTGAAGATCGCAGGTCACAAATTTGTGCTCTGCGGATGTTGATTTTCAAAGAGCTCGTGAGTCGGTGCTGGCGCCCGATGCTGTTGGCTGCAGGAGGTGAAACCATATTGCGTAGAGCCACATATGCCAGAAGCTCAGGTCGGGCTGAATCCGCTGGGCGCCCATTACGAGAACGGCGCCGATGCTTAACGACACCGCAACGTTGACGTGTCCATCAAATGATTTGTTGTCCGCCCTGACGATGGTTCGCAGGGCAAGCCAGCCCATCGTCGCAAAAAGGCCGAGGTAAAAGATTCCACCGGCGACGCCGGATTCCAGTGTCGCGACCGCATAACCTACAGCAATCGAGTTCTGCACGGTTTGCATGCCGAGCGCGGTGCCAGTTCCGATCGGATGCGCCTTCAAGTAATCGATGACGATACGCAGCCCCTCTTTTCGGTCATGAAGTGACAACGACTTGCCGGTCGGTGTGGTGCTCAGGGCATGGGCAACCCGGTGTACGCAGGTCTCACGGTCAGAAGAATGCTCTTTCATGCATCCTTCGACCAGTGCCATGGCGGATTTGTCGCTCAAGTTCTCAAGATACTGTTTAGTGCAGGCGCCGGCCAGGCTGTACATCAGGGCAATGGCGCCTATTGCACCCGCCAGGAAGATCACCAACTTATGATCGCCAACAGACCTTTTGATGACCATCAGAAGCAAAATCAGCACCAGCACCATGCAGAGAAAAAGCCCGGCACCCAGGGACATGCTAAGCATCAATCCGAGCACGATAACGGTGGACCGAAGATAAGCCTTCTCCGCGATGAGGAACCAGAACAGCGCGGGCATCAATGCGAACGCGTAGGTTCCGGGCTCCTCGCTGAGTCCCTGAATGCGGAACACCGGCGTGGGCGGGCATATGGGCGTGTTGGTGATGTAGTAGGCACCGAAGAAAACGTCCGCCGCACGTCCTCCGACTTCCATCGTGCTGAAGGGATGGATGCCGAGCAACACCGCCGCTATGGCGGCAAGCGAAAAAACAACCGTCGCGACCATCAAGTTCGAATAAATGCGCAGGCTTGCGTAGACAAATTTTCGATTGATGTGGAAAAGCAGAAACAGGAAAAACAGGAACTTGGTGAACAGGATGCACCACTGCACGATGCTGGTTCTCGATGTCGCATGGACAGAAGCGATCAATAGCATGCATAGATAGCCCGCCCAGAAAATCAGCATGAGTTTATGCAGAGGCGTCAGCGTCAATTGGTTGCGCTGTGCTGTGAGGGCGACAAACAGACAGATCACGAGCAGACAGATCGCGAAACCGGCCTGGAACAGCGTGATGTTGAATTGCTTCAGCATCACCGGAAAGAGCGACCACGAAAATACCGTGAGAAAGATCAGCAATACCTGAGAATCTTTGCCCCATGGAAGCTCAAAAAATGGATTTCTGATCATCCTGGTCGCCCTCGAGCGCGCTGAGAATCGGATTCGACAGAATACGAGGGATTCATTGCGCGTCTCCGACAATCCTCAGCAAGGAATCGGTATATCGTCGGCCCTGCTCGCTTTGAACAAACCGTCGGCCGTGTTCGCGCATTTGCCGAACCGCTTCGGGCGACATTGCCGCAGCCGCCTTGTAGGCATCGTGCCATGATGAAAATTCGCGGCAATCGATATAGGCTTCTTTGGGGATCAACTGCTTGATATCGGGAGCGCCCAAATACAGGGGAATCGTTCCCGCATAGAAGCAGTCGAAAATTTTCTCGGTTACGTACCCCTGCATCGCCATGTTTTCGAGACAGAGGCAGAAGTTGTATTGACTCAGTACCTCGTATTTCGATTCGCACGAGCCTCTGTAAATCGACAGCAGCGTTTTGCGCCGGCTTATATAGGGCCACCAGAGAGACGTACGAGCCTTTAATTTGGCCCAACCGCGACCATAAAGATCGACAACACCGGATTCCGCCAGTTCGGTCATCGCCTCGATGCGGCGGCTGTAGAGCTCGTTCGGCACTTTGCGTGGCACATGGTTTCCGTTGATCACCACGATGCGATTGAGACGGTCACGCCGAGACCAGTAGGGTTCCATAACATCTTCGCGAGGCTGCGGCCAATAGAGTTGGCGCAATCGCGAGCTGTCAACACCTGCGAGCGAATAGCCGTCACCGTTCAAGTTGTGGACATAGACCCGCTCGAAAGCTGCGGTCAATTCCGGTAAGGCCTTATAGATACTCGGGTCGACGACGGGCGGCTCCAGCACCAAAAAGGCTCGAAGGTGTACATCAGGACGTGCAGCCAGCATCTTGAAGTTGTCGAGGACGCCGAGCGAGTAGTAGTCCTTGGGGGTGTTGTTTGCTGGCAAGGACATCAGGTAATCGGCGGTGCGTACGGTTCTGCCGGCACTGGCGTGCACTTCGCGCACGCGCGCGTAGGGCACCAATGTCCCGTCGCGATTGAGCGCGAGATTCGACAAGTCGAACATCTGGTCCTGCCGGTAGGCCGGCGGCGTGTCGATGTAAATTTCGTCGGACACTGGAGCGGGAATCACTTCTTGCTTATCCTCTTGAGATGAACCAGCGAAATCCTTGCCAGGCCATCGAGTCGCAAACCGAGCATGACCTTGAGGTACAGGCCCAGCAGAAAAACGCCGAGCCCCCGTTTGGTC
>NZ_JBFUAZ010000312.1:0-4822 GCF_056406035.1 Polaromonas sp. P1_E1_2
GGCTCGTGCGCCCTGATTCTGGTAACACCTGGCAAAAAGGCATCCATGAGTCAGACAGATATTTCCCCACCTTCGGCTTCCCGTTCGGGCGGCACACCCACCAAGGCATGTTTCGCCTTTATCCAGTCGTCCTGGCACGAAGACATCGTGGACCAGGGCCGCGGCGCTTTCCTGGCTGAGATGGCCAGGCAAGGCGTCGCCGCTGAATCCATCGACACGTTTGAAGTGCCCGGCGCGTTCGAAATTCCGCTCCACGCGAAAAAGCTCGCACAGTCGGGCCGTTATGCAGGCGTGGTCTGCTGCGGTCTGGTGGTCGATGGCGGCATCTACCGCCATGAGTTTGTAGCTGACGCGGTGATCAGCGCATTGATGGGCATCCAGCTGGAAACCGGCGTGCCGGTGTTTTCAGCGGTGCTGACGCCGCAGCATTTTCATGAGCATGAGGAACACCGCAAGTTCTTCACGGAACATTTCCTGACCAAGGGCAAGGAAGTGGCGCAAGCCTGCCTGGAGACGGTGGCCGGCCTCAAGAAGCTTGATTTGTTGCTGGCAGCTTGATTGCTAAATAACTGCCGGCCAGACCGGCGAGCGCAGCATATTGCTATTAAATCAATAGCTGCTTGCGCCCGCCAGTTATGGCCTTCAGTCAGTTTTACTCAACGCGGCTGATGCCGGTGGGTTTGAAGCCCAGGTCGGCCGCCTTGCCCTTGCGCGCGCGCGCCGCACGGGCGTTGTTCAAGCTGCGGATTTCCAGCGTTTCCTCGCGTGCCTTGCCCCCACGGCCAATACCTTCGATCTTCACACTGCGCGTGTAAGCGGCGGCACCAGCCAAAGTGTCTTTGGCTTCGAGGTCGATCAGCATCAGGCCGCGCCCGCCGGCGGCCTGCATCTTGAGTTCCGCGATTTCAAACGTCAGGATGCGGCCGCCGGTCGAGGCGCAAGCCACATGCGTGGCCGGCACCAAGGGCGCCGCTGCGCTGGTGAAAGCGGCATGCGAAGGCCTGCAAATGGTTTCACCTTCAGCGCAGCTGATGAAGGCCTTGCCGGCTTTGAGGCGCGACGTCATGTTCTCGACCGTGGCGAGGAAGCCGTAGCCGCCGCTGGCGCTCAGCAGCAATGCGGCATTGGACGGGCCTGCAAAATAATGCACCAGCTGCGTGCCCGACTCCAGATCAATCAGGGTGGTGAGCGGCTGGCCGTCGCCGCGCGCACCGGGCAGCAATGACACCGGCACCGAATAAATGCGGCCGCGCGAACCAAAGGCCARCAGCGTGTCGATGGTGCGGCATTCGAAGGTGCCGTACAGCCCGTCGCCCGCCTTGAAGGCGAAGCCTGCCGGGTCATGTCCGTGACCGTTGCGTGCGCGCACCCAGCCCTTGTCGCTGATGACCACGGTCACCGGCTCGTCGAGCACCTTGACTTCGAGCACGGCTTTTTTCTCGGCCTGGATCAGCGTGCGGCGCGCATCAGCGAATTGTTTAGCGTCGGCCTCGATTTCCTTGACCAGCAGGCGTTTGAGCGCCGCCGGGCTGCCCAGGATTTCCTCAAGCCGGCCTTGCTCTTCGCGCAGGTTTTTCAGGTCCTGCTCGATCTTGATGGCTTCAAGCCGTGCCAGTTGGCGCAGGCGGATTTCAAGAATGTCCTCGGCCTGGATTTCGCTGAGCTTGAAGCGTGCGATCAGCGCCGGCTTGGGCTCTTCCGACTGGCGGATGATGGCAATCACCTCGTCGATGTTGAGCAACACCAGCTGGCGGCCTTCGAGGATGTGGATGCGGGCCAGCACTTTGTCGAGCCGGTGCTGCGAGCGCTTTTGCACCGTGGTCTGGCGGAACTCTATCCATTCCGCCAGCATCTGGCGCAGGTTTTTCTGCGTCGGCTTGCCGTCCAGCCCGACCATGGTCAGGTTGATGGGCGAGGAGCTTTCCAGGCTGGTGTTGGCCAGCAGCGTGTTGATGAGTTCGGACTGGCTGATCTTGCTGGTCTTGGGCTCGAACACCAGGCGCACGGCGGCGTCCTTGCTGGATTCGTCGCGCACCACGTCGAGCACGGCCAGAATGGTCTGCTTGAGTTGCACCTGGTCCTGGCTCAGGGCTTTTTTGCCGGCCTTGATTTTCGGGTTGGTGAGCTCTTCGATTTCCTCGAGCACACGCTGCGTGCTGACGCCGGGCGGCAGCTCCTGCACCACCAGCTGCCACTGGCCGCGCGCGAGTTCTTCGATCTTCCAGCGGGCGCGCACCTTGAGCGAGCCGCGGCCCGTGCTGTAGGCCGCCGCGATTTCCGCGCCGCTGGAAATAATTTGCCCGCCACCCGGGTAGTCGGGCCCGGCGATCAGCGCATACAGCTCTTCGTCGGCAAGCTTGGGCGTCTTGATGAGCGCCACACAGGCGTCGGCGACTTCGCGCAGGTTGTGGCTGGGGATTTCGGTGGCCAGGCCCACGGCAATGCCGCTGGCGCCATTGAGCAGCGTGAACGGCAGCCGTGCCGGCAACTGGCGCGGTTCTTCGAAAGAGCCGTCGTAGTTGGGTACGAAGTCGACCGTGCCTTCATCAAGCTCATCGAGCAGCAGCGTCGTGATGCGGGCCAGCCGAGCCTCGGTGTATCGCATGGCCGCTGCGCCGTCGCCGTCGCGGCTGCCGAAATTGCCTTGGCCATCGACCAGCGGATAGCGCTGGCTGAAGTCCTGCGCCATGCGCACCATGGCGTCATACGCCGCCTGGTCGCCGTGCGGGTGGTATTTACCGAGCACGTCGCCGACAACGCGCGCGCTCTTGACAGGCTTGGCACCGCTCGCGCCATTCGCCCCGCCAAAACCCAGGCCCATGCGCGACATGCTGAAGAGGATGCGGCGCTGCACCGGCTTCTGGCCATCGCAAACGTCGGGCAAGGCGCGGCCCTTGACGACACTGAGGGCATATTCAAGGTAAGCCCGCTGCGCGTACGCGGCCAGGGAATCCTGGTCTGCGGGTTCGGGGATCGGGGCTACTGCGTCCGGTGTGAAGAGATCATCCATCGTGAATTTGCTTGGGCTAGGTCAAGTTATGCCGGTCCGGTGCGCACAGGCGCGGCCGGTACAGGATTATGAAAAGAAAACGGGGGAAGTCGCTTCAGACTGCCTGCGGCAGAAGGCCAGGTGCATGGTCTCAGTACGGCTCGGGCAAGGCCTCTGGCGTGGCGGTGGACACCACCGTGGGTGACACCATGTTGCCGCGGCCGGTGGCCCCGCCCATCATTTCCATGCGAACGCGGCCGCCGGACGCCATGCTGGGTGGCTTGAGGTGGTTATAGAGCTGCATCACGGTCTTGACGTAGTTTTTGGTTTCGGGATAGTTCGGAATCTYGTTGCCGGCACGCTGAACGGCGCCTTCGCCGGCGTTGTACGCAGCGATGGCCAATTCGAGCTGGCCGGGAAACATGGCAATCAGGTCACTGAGGTAGCTGGAGCCGGCCCGGATGTTGGTCTTGGGATCGGTGAGCCTTTTGTGGATGGTGGAATCCTTGGTGGCCCGCACGCCATAGCGCTCCGCTGTCGGCGGGATCAGCTGCATCAGCCCGACCGCACCCTTGGGCGAAACGGCCTGGGCGTTGAATCCGGATTCGGTGGCGATCAGTGCCTGCAGCAGCTCGTAGTCGATGCCGTGCTTGGCAGAAGCCTCGCGCAGCAGGTGCTTGACGGCCTTGTAGTTAGGCGACACATCAAAGTAGGCCAGCAGCTTGGGCGGCGCATTGGCCACGCCGGTGGCCTGATTGGCGCCATTGCCAACCGCCTTGCCGCTTTTGGCAGCGCTGTTGCCTGCACTAAAGCTTTCTGCGCCGCGGAAAAAAAGCTCATAACGCTCATCGAGCCGTACGGCCGAGAAATGCGCAATGCCTTCTTTATCGACGTAACCCCAGATGTCAGCCCGGGCGGGCGCCGCGAACAGCGCCGCCAGCCCCAGAACGAGCGAAGGCAATGCCGGCGCACGCAACAGGCGTGCAAAGCGCGGCAAGGTTGACGGCAACTTCAAAAAAGAATTCATCAAATATCTATTTCCACGGCGTCACCGTGCAATTCCATCAGTTCGCGGCGCGCTGCGGCCTCGCCTTTGCCCATCAGCTTGGTGATCAGGCTCTCGGTTTGCAGAAAATCCTGGTTGCCCAGTTGCACGGGCAACAGGCGGCGGGTGTCAGGATTGAGTGTGGTTTCCCATAATTGTTCCGCGCTCATTTCGCCAAGGCCCTTGAAGCGGCTGATGCTCCAGGCACCTTCTTTTACGCCATCCTTGCGTAACTTGTCCAATATGGCGGTCAGTTCGCCTTCATCAAGGGCGTACACCTTTGAAGCCGGCTTTTTGCCCCGCGCCGGCGCATCCACCCGGTACAGCGGCGGCCGGGCCACATAGACATTACCTGATTCGATCAATTTGGGGAAGTGGCGGAAAAAGAGGGTCAAAAGCAGCACCTGGATRTGCGAGCCGTCCACATCGGCGTCGCTCAGGATGCARACCTTGCCGTAGCGCAGGCCGCTCAGGTCKGGCGTGTCRTTSGGGCCGTGCGGRTCGACSCCGATGGCGACCGCGATGTCGTGGATTTCGGTGTTGGCAAACAGGCGGTCGCGCTCGACCTCCCAGGTATTGAGCACCTTGCCGCGCAGCGGCAGGATGGCCTGGCTTTCCTTGTCGCGGCCCATCTTGGCGCTGCCGCCGGCCGAATCACCCTCGACCAGGAAGACTTCGTTGTGCGCCAAATCCCGGCTTTCGCAGTCGGTCAGCTTGCCGGGCAGCACGGCCACACCGGAGCCCTTGCGTTTTTCGACCTTCTGGCCGGCTTTCTGCCGGGTTTGGGC
>NZ_JBFUAZ010000313.1:0-4815 GCF_056406035.1 Polaromonas sp. P1_E1_2
ATCCTGTACGGCGTTACTCCCAGTTTAAGCGAGCGGGCTCACTGTAAGCCCTTTCCTACGAGCCTCGCATGCAAAAATACGGCCCATGCTTATTCATCCGCAAATCAATCCGGTTGCCCTGCAGTTGGGTCCCCTGGCCATCCATTGGTATGGCCTGACATATCTGGCGGCTTTTGGCCTCTTCTTCTTCCTGGCTACGCGGCGCCTTCGCCACGAGCCCTATGCGTCCATCACCGGCCCCGGCGCCTGGTCGCGCAGGGACATTGAAGACATCCTGTTCCTGGGTGTCATGGGTGTGGTGGTCGGTGGGCGGCTTGGCTACTGCCTTTTTTACAAGCCCGGTTACTACCTGTCGCACCCGCTTGAAATCTTTTTTGTGTGGCAGGGCGGCATGAGCTTTCACGGCGGGATGCTGGGTGTGCTGGCCTCGCAATGGTGGTTTGCCCGTTCGCGCCAGCGGCCCTGGCTGCAGGTCATGGACTTCGTCGCGCCTTGCGTACCGACCGGGTTGGCGGCGGGGCGCGTTGGCAACTTCATTAACGGTGAGCTCTGGGGACGCTTCAGCGACCCTGCTTTGCCCTGGGGCATGGTATTTCCGGGCAGCGGCGCCATGCAGCCGCGTCACCCCTCACAAATCTATCAATTTCTGATGGAGGGCTTGTTGCTGTTCGTGCTCCTCTGGCTGTACGCGCGCAAGCCGCGTAAGGTGGGGCAGGTCTCAGGGGCCTTCCTGGTCGGCTACGGTGTGTTTCGTTTCATCGCCGAGTTTTTCCGTGAGCCCGACGACTTCCTGGGCATCCTCGCCCTGGGTATGAGCATGGGTCAATGGCTTTGCGTGCCCATGATCGCAGCGGGTGTCGGGCTCTGGGTGTGGGCTTCCCGGCAGGGTCAACCCCGAAAATCCATCGCAGGCAGCTATTGATTTGTGGCGATAGCTCAGGGCGTCAGGACTGTCTGGCGCCCTGAGCCTCTCGCTTCGGGGCGCTAGGGTTTCTCCCTGTCGTTTTCGGGCACAGGGCACTTGCCTGACTGCTTTTTAGCTCCCATAATTATGTGTAATTACTTGAAATTACCGCTGGAATTCTGAAAACTCCAGACGCTGCCGGGGCAGTTGTATGRAAGCAGGTGGGTTTTCGGGACGTRCCGGGCCAYCGCGGTTGCCGGGTTCGGTGGATGTSTCGTGTATTTGGGTTCATTGCGTCAGCCGGTCAAAAGGGGTCTGTCATGCGTCTGGTCCAGAGTTCATTGCATCAGGARGTCGCCAATAYCCTGCGCGAGCAGATTTTTGCCGGCCAGCTGGCGCCCGGGAGTTTTCTGGACGAGGTGGCGCTATGCGAACGGCTGGAAATCTCCCGCACGCCACTGCGCGAGGCGCTCAAGGTGCTGACCTCGGAAGGGCTTCTGCGCCACGAACCCCGGCGGGGTTGCTTTGTCAATGAGGTGACCGAGCAAGACCTGGACGACATTTTCCCGGTCATCGCCTTGCTGGAGGGGCGCTGCGCCTATGAGGCGGCACGCAATGCCACCGACGCCGATCTGGCTGCGCTCACTACTTTGCATGAGCGGCTTAACAGTCACGCCAAAGCCGGCCGGATCAATGACTATTACGCGACCAATTTCGCCATTCACGAGGCCATCATCCTGTTGGCCAACAACCGCTGGCTCGCGCAGGCGATTGCGGACCTGCGAAAAATATTGAAGCTGGCGCGGCTCCAGCAGTTGCACGCGCCGGGCCGCCTGGCGCAAAGTCTTTCAGAGCACATGACGGTGTTTGCGGCCCTCAAAAGCCGTGACAGCGAAGGTGCCGATGCCGCCATGCGCACTCACCTGACGCGCCAGCGCGAAGCGCTGCGTGACCTTTCCCGCAGCCAGCGCTCCAGGGTGGCCTCATGAGCGCCGCAGACTGGCTCAGCCGCAATGTTTCGCGGCTCACGGCAGGCGAGAAAGGCCTTACAGAAAAAACTGCCGCAGGGCAAGCAAACCGTGCGCAAGCAGCTACAAAAAAGATAGCAGCTAGCGTCGAATTGCCCGCGCGAAGCACGCATGAACGGCTTCAGGCAACCCTGAGTCATAAGGACGAAGCGCTGTCGCCGCGCGTACTCCGCCGCACCTTGCAGGAGCTGCAGGCCATCATCGACCCACGCGTGAGTGAGGTGGAAGGCGGCCGGCGCGCCATGGCCATTGCGGCCTGGTACCAGGGCGCCACCCCGGCTCGCCGGCGCGACCTGTGGATGCTGATGAGTGAGCAGTTCGTCGCCAATCCGCAGAAGGTCAAGGCTGCGCAGGCGCAGTTTGCGGCTGCCGTGGGTACACCCGAAGAGGCGGTGGCCGAGGTGCGTTACCGCCGTGCCACAGTCTCACCGCGCCGGCGTCTGCTGCAGCGCTTCAGCGTCTATCCGGGCGGCATCCAGTTCCTGGTCGAAATGCGTGCGGACATGCAGCCCAGCCTCAAGGCCGACAAGCGCTTGCTCGCCCTGGATGTCGAAATGGAATACATGTTCTCGACATGGTTCGACGTCGGTTTCCTTGACCTGCGCCGCATCACCTGGGATTCACCGGCATCACTGATTGAAAAACTGATCAAGTACGAAGCGGTCCATGACATCAAGGGATGGGCCGACGTCAAAAACCGGCTCGACAGTGACCGTCGCTGCTATGGCTTCTTCCACCCGCGTCTTCCAGAGGTGCCGCTGATTTTTGTCGAGGTCGCGATGGTCGAGACGATCGCGGGCGACATCATGCCTTTGCTCGATGAGCTGGCAGCGCCCTCGGACCTGAGCCGCGCGACCACTGCGATTTTCTATTCCATCAGCAATACGCAGGCCGGCCTGCGCGGCGTGAGCTTTGGCGATTCGCTGATCAAGCGCGTGGTGGAGACCCTGAAAGAGGAGTTTCCCAAGCTCAAGACCTTTGCCACTCTTTCTCCGATTCCGGGGTTTCGCAGCTGGCTGGGCAAGAACGCGGCGGCCATGCTGGAAACGCTGGGAGACAAGGAGCTTGCCGCCCTGGGCCGGGCGGTGGGGTTTGAGCCGCCCACTGCAGGGCACCTGCTGACCGCCGCAGAAAACCCGCTGGCCCTCGGTGAAAAGTCGCCGGTGCGAAAGATGCTGCTGCACTGCGCGGCCCATTACCTGGGCCGGGCCCTGGAAGAGGGCAAGCCGCTGGATCCGGTGGCACGCTTTCATCTGGGCAATGGGGCGCGCGTGGAGCGCATCAACTGGGCGGGCGACCCGACGCCCAAAGGGCTCAGGCAATCGTACGGCCTGATGGTGAATTATCTCTATGACCTCAAGCGCCTGGACAAGCACCGCGCCTTGCTGGCCCAAGGAAAGGTGGCCGTTTCCGGCGCGATTGAGTCGCTTTTGTAGTTTTTTGCAGTTGCAGACGAGCAGTCGACATAAAAAAACGAAGGAGACAGACATGAGACCCGTTCACCTGCTGGGAAGGCTGGCGCTTGCGTCGCTGGCTGCCGTGTTGTTGCTGGGACATTCCGCCCAGGCCCGCGTCACGCGGATCGTGATTGACGAAACCGTTCCCCTGGCGGCAGATTTGTCGGGTGGTGTGGCCTTTGAACAGGTTGCCGGCCGCGCGTTCGGCGAGCTGGACCCCAAGGCGTCTGGCAATGCCATCATCCAGGACATTGAACTGGGCAAAGAGGCCGATGGCAAGGTACGTTACGTGGCCACCTTTGTGTTGACCAAGCCGGTTGATTTGTCCAAGGCCAGCGGCATAATGTGGCATGAGGTGCCCAACCGTGGTTTGCGCCGGCCCAATGTGGTGCAGGAGCGTGCATTGGGTGACATCGACCTCACAAGCGCCTGGCAGGGCGACAATGCCGGCGCCACCATGGTGCGGGCCACTGCTGCGGTCGAGCTTCCCCACTGGCTCAAGGTGCCGGTGGCAAGGAATGCCGACGGCTCACCCGTCACCGGCGAGGTGTTTGGCCGCATCGTCAATCGCACCGGCCCGGGTTCGCAACCGCTGGTTGTGCAAACAAATCCTGTTCCGTACAAGCCCGTGAGCCTGGACACGCGCCAGTCGCGCCTGGTGTCGCGCGCGGCTGAATCCACCCGCGGCGATGTGACCGGCGAGACAGTGATTCCTTCCACCGACTGGGCCTGGGCCAAGTGCGATGCGGCCAATCCTTTTCCCGGCGTACCTGATGCCACGCAGATATGCCTGAAAAACGGTTTTGATGCCGGCAAGCTTTACCAGGTAGTGTTCAAGGCCGCCGATCCTTACCTGCTGGGCGTGGGCTTTGCCGCCTGGCGCGATATGGGGGTGTTCTTCAAGACGGCCAGGGCTGATGACGCCGGCACACCGAACCCGGTGGCTGGGGTGGTGACCCACAGCATTGGCCGGGGCGTCTCGCAATCCGGCAACTTTCTGCGCGGCTGGCTGCACTTGGGCTTTAACCGGGACGAAGCCGGGCGCCAGGTGCATGACGGCCTCTGGCCCATCATTGCGGGCCGGCGCATCGCGCTGAACTTCCGCTGGGCCCAGCCCGATGGCGTGCTGGAGCTGTACCAGGCCGGCAGTGAAGGGCCGCAGTGGTGGGCACGCGCGGCCGACCCGGTGCGCGGTGGGCCGCCTGCCGGTATTCTTGATCGTTGCGAAGCCAGCAAGACCTGCCCGAAAATCGTTGAGCACTTTGGCTCGGCCGAGGTCTGGGCCCTGAAACTTACGCCGGAATGGGTGGGTACCGATGCCAGGGCCGACCTGCCTCTGCCTGCCAACGTGCGGCGCTATTACATTGCCAGCTCCAGCCACGGCGGCGGGGCAGGGGGCTTTGACAACAGCCTGCCGGGCGTGGGC